>CAMPHP010000110.1 GCA_946885925.1 uncultured Litorilinea sp. | reverse complement strand
GGATACGAAGGCCCCGTCAAAGGAGTAGTCGTTCAATCGTTGATTTAGTCGATGAAGGAAATTGCATGACATGTATGAAAGGGAAAGAGATGAAGCGGTCGTTCACGCACGCTGTCCGCACCACCGGACGCAAGTTCCATCTATTCCTTGTTTGCTCCATATTACTGTTGACTTCGGGCTTCCCTCTGGGTGACTCGACGCTGCACGCGGCGGCTCACAGCGCCAGTGCCGGAGAACGCCATAGCCAGGCAGCGGCGCAAGCCGCTGGAGAACAGTCTGCTGCGCGCAAGGGGATGATCTGGAGGGCCGAACACAAATGGGCGACAGAGGAGGGATATAACTGGACAGGCATCGAGAGCGACTTGCAAGAGATGAAGAATGCGGGGGTGAGCTGGATCCGGATCGCCTTCTGGGAGGCGCAACCCCTGAGCTACTATGATCGTCTGATACCCCTGATCGGACAGTACGACATCCAGATACTCGGCAATATCAGGAAGAGCTACCCGGAAAAGGACTTGGGAACGCCAGCTGAACTGGAGGCCTATCGCAATTGGCTCTCTCAGGTGGTCACGCATTATCAAGGTGTTGTTCGCTATTGGGAGGTTGAAAACGAGACCAACATTCCCTCTGGCTGGAACATCTGCCTCGACGTCGCCTGTGAGGAGAGCGATCCGGTCGCCTATGCGCAAGCGGTGGAAAAGTACGTGCAACTGCTCAAACTCGCCTACGAAACCATCAAGGCGGTCGATCCCTCCCTCCAGGTACTGATTGGCGGACTGTGTGAGTGTGGCGCAGAGCGCTACCTGGATGAATTGATCCGGCTGGATGCCCAGCGCTATTTCGACATAATGGCCTATCACCCCTTTGGACGCTCGCCCGAAGAGGTGATCGAGCGGCTAGACACCTTGAAAGCGAAGACGGCCTCACAGCCCGCTCTGGCGGCAAAACCGATCTGGATCACGGCAATTGGTTTTCACACGGCAGATTGGAAGGGTACGCCAGGGAGGGTAGCCAGTGAGGAGGTCAAGGCGGAGTACCTGTTGCAGACGATGGCGTTATTGAGCCAAGCGGATGGCGTGGAAGGCCCCATCTTCTGGTACATTCTTTCCGAGCCAATCGCCCCGGTCAATGGTTATGGGTTGATCTTCAAGGATGCCAATGTAGAGCCGATCCAGGCCATCTATTTACCTGCCTATAGCGCCTATCAAGAGCTATGGACGACCAAATATGTGCAGGTCTCGCCCGCCATTGAGGATTGTTATGTAAGCAGGAACTATCCCCAAGCCCACAACGGCGATTCGCAACAACTCAAAATTGGCTCTGGCACAGATGTCACGCAAGCCTACGTGAAGTTCGACCTGACCGGCTTGGCCGGGTCTACCTTGCTTCAAACCGAACTTCGATTCCAAACCTCCAACAACGCCGAGGCAGGATCGCAAGCCACACAGACGATCAAGGTATATGCTGCGTCAAACTGGACAGGGGACGATCTAACTGGTGACAACGACTCCTTGCCCATCGTCGGCACCGTGTCAAATACTGTCGAGGGGACGGGCTATCAAGTGCCACTGGACGAAGCGATCTTGCAACACGCAGTGGGCGGGCAACTTGTCCTCACGCTCGATTCAACGAGTGCTGATGAATTAATGATCCAAAGCAGCGAATGGAAGTCGTCGCTGCGCCTGATCGTCTATTACTCGCCGCCTGCACCCACCGCGACCGCGGTGGATGTCCTACCAATCGAAGTACCATGCGGGGAAAGCGCCCCCTCTCTCTATCTGCCCTTCGCAGGTCGATAGCCAGCAGGCTGCGCCAGCGTGTAAAACGACAGTTGCGGAAGCTGCGAGCTTCCGCAACTGTCGTCAAACTTAGTTCGATAACTTAGTTCGATATAAGGTACTATCAGCCAAAACGCAGCGACAGTAGGCGACTTACGCCGAACCTCTATTCAACCGCTCCTTGCTACACCGTCTTCCCTTTGCTACACTATCTAAATCGGTCGCGAGATGAACGGGTTACCAAACCCGCAGGAGGTTTCATGTCGAAGCTCTCGAAGTTCCATAATGACCCGGACGTGCGTATCGTCACTGGCGTTTGCCCCCATGACTGCCCCGACTCTTGCAGTTGGCAAGTGGCAGTAGACCCTAGCAGTGGGCGCGCGCTTGACCTTTGGGGCCATCCCGATAATCCCATGACCCAGGGCGCGCTCTGCACCAAAGTGGATCGCTACCTAGAGCGCACCTATCACCCTGGACGGCTGACTACGCCATTAAAGCGTATGGGGCCAAAGGGCAGTGGCGAATTTACCCCCATCACCTGGGATGAGGCCATAGGCGACATCGCCGCACGCCTCAAATCGATCATTGCGGAGTATGGCCCCGAAGCAGTGCTGCCCTATTCCTATGCCGGCACAATGGGTCTGCTCCAGTACAATGGGGTCTCCCAACGTTTCTTCAATGTTATGGGCGCAAGCAATCTTGCGCGCACCATCTGCTCGGAAGCAGGCTTTGAGGGCTATCGCTATACCATTGGCGCAACCGAAGCAATGGAGCCGAATGCCTATGCCAAATCCAAGTTGATTTTGGTGTGGGGCAGCAATACCCTCACCAGCAACGTCCATCTTTGGAACTTTATCCAGGAAGCACGCAAGGCCGGTGGTCAATTAATTGTCATTGATCCGGCGCGCACGCGCACTGCCCGCGCTGCCGACGAATGGATACCGATTCATCCTGGCACCGATGGCGCGCTGGCTCTCGCCATGATGCATGTCATCATCGCCGAAGGATTGCACGATGCGGAATATGTGGAGCGCCATACGGTGGGCTTTGAGCAGTTGGCCGCCCGCGTAGCGGATTGGACACCTGAACGAGCCGCGGCCATCACAGGTGTTCCTGCCGCACGCATCCGTGATTTAGCCCGCGCCTATGCTACCTGCCAACCTTCAGCCATTCGCATTAATTATGGCCTTCAGCGTCACGCTGGCGGCGGTATGGCTGTGCGTACCATTGCTTGCTTGCCAGCCCTGGTTGGTGCATGGCGCTATGAAGGGGGCGGCATCCAACTTAGCACCAGCGGCGTTTTTCGCCATCTGGACACCCGCACGCTCTATCGCCCCGACCTCTTGGGCGAACAGCGCCCGCGCACAATGAACATGAATCGTCTGGGCGATGCGCTCAGTCCTGACCCGGTGGACATTGCCCGTGCCCACTATCATCCGCGTCCTGTTGATGTGGTTCCCACGCCAGAAGAGGCAGGGCCACCTGTCAAGGCACTGATTGTCTACAACTGTAACCCGGCAGCGGTCGCACCCGACCAAACCGCAGTGCATCGGGGTCTCCGGCGCGAAGATCTCTTCACCGTAGTCTTAGAGCATTTCCAGACCGACAGCGCCGATTATGCCGACTATCTGCTGCCTGCGACGACGCAGATGGAGCATTGGGACATTCTCAAGCCCTACGGGCATTTGCACTTGTCGCTCAACCAACCTGCGATTGCACCCGTGGGCGAAAGTCTGCCCAATAGCGAAATCTTCCGCCGCTTGGCTCTGGCAATGGGGTATACAGATCCTTGCTTCCGCCAAACCGACGAGGAAATTTTGCGCGAGTTGGTGGAATGCCAGCGTCACCCGCGCTTCCAGGGCATTACTTGGGAAGCGTTGCGTGAACGCGGCTTTATCCGGCTCAATCTACCCACACCTTATCTGCCCTTTGCCGAGGGCAACTTCCCGACGCCTAGTGGCAAATGCGAATTTTACAGCGCGCGCATGGCTGCCGATGGCTATGATCCGCTACCCACCTATGACCCGCCCGCATGGCAGCGCGGCGCAGCACCCGAAGCTAGCCTGGTCTGTATCTCACCCCCAGCCCACTCATTCCTGAATAGCTCCTTTGCCAATATCGAGCGCTTCCAACAGCGAGAGCAGATGCCTTTCCTACAAATCCACCCGGACGATGCCGCTCCACGCCAAATTGTGGACAAGATGCGCGTACAAGTCGTCAATGACCGCGGCAGTGTTACCCTCACCGCACAGGTCACAACCAATATTGTGCCAGGTACTGTATTAGCGCCGGGTGTCTGGTGGGCCAAGCATTCTGGAGATGGGCGCAACATTAATCAGGTAACGCCTCAAAACGAGGCTGATATGGGTGCAGGGGCGTGCTTCTATGATACACGTGTTTGGGTAATGCCTGTAACAGTGCCCCAAGAGCAAGCGGGGATAGAGCGCAGCGTGCCCATCGCTGCTGATTAGAGGGAGTTATGCATGATGGAAAATGCGACGGATAATGCGATAGAGCGTGTTACAACAGAACCTGTCGTGAGCCAAGTCAAGGGAATCGAGGCATTTGCCGAAGTCAAGCGGCTGATCGTCGTCGCCGCCCATCCCGATGACCTCGAATGTTGCTGCGGCAGCACCATTGCGCTCCTGGCCGACCGCGGGGTAGAAATCGTGTCGGTCAATTGCACTTTGGGCGACATTGGAACCCAAGAGCGCGAGCTAGCGCGTCCGGCACTGGCAACTACGCGCTTGGCCGAAGCCGAGGCCGCAGCAGAAATCCTAGGCATCCAAGCTGTCCATAACCTGGGCCATCACGATGGTGAACTTCTGCCCGACCTGGAACTGCGCGCCCAGATCACCCGTCTCTATCGTTTGACCCAAGCCGACACACTCTTCACCTTTGACCCCTACTGGACAGGGCAGATTCACCCGGATCACCGCGCCGCAGGTCAAGCCGCGCTCGACGCCTATATGCCTTCTAAGATGCCTCTCTACCGTCCAGAGCAATTGGCCGAACCAGGCATGGACGTGGGCTGCTTGGAGCGGGTCTTCCTCTTTTCCACCGACCGCGCTCCCGACATCTATGTAGACACTACCGGCGCGCAACCGCGCAAAATCGCCGCCTGTGTGGCTCACAAGAGCCAATTCCCAGACGGTGAAAAGGGGCTGGAATGGTTACTTAAAATGGATGCAGAGACGGGTGCAGCCATCGGAGCAGCAGCAGGCGAAGCCTTTAAGACGCTCCCAGTGTGGTAGATGAAGGACGAATGGCGGCATGGCGCAGCAGACCCGCAACGCCATCTGCCTGAAAAATGTAGCGTATCCGTTGCGCAGGGTTGAAGGATCGTTCCAGCCGCTTGTAGATCGGCTCAAGCAAACGCTCTTCACCCTGTCCCCGGCGTGCAAGTCCTTCCGCTGCCATTTGCACAATCTGGAGCAAAAAGTCGGGTGCAGGTTGGGGCGCAGCAAGTCCGCTGCGGATCGCCTGGCGGTGATAGGTACGCATGGTTGACCAATATTCCTCACCCAATGCATCCTGTACAAACGCGTCAATCTCCACACTAGCCTCAATCAAGCCAACCCCCAATGCTGCCGCAGCCATATGCTCACCCCACGGCTGTTGGCATGCCGGGCGAATCTCCACAGTGCCATAAGCCACACGCAGCCGCGCGCTGTTCCAGATGTAATGCTCATGAAATAAAAACGCGTCAAAGTCGGGCCCATGTTCAGCTAGATAGTCGCTGAACCGTTGCGAGCTAGGCACAACGACATTGTCTTCACGTAAAATTAAATAAGTGGAGTCGGATACCGTAGCAATATAATCGGCAATGCTGGTATAGGGGCGAACGGGCATCCCGTGGCGATGTTCGCTAGCATGGATCGCTGCCATTTGTCCTTCACGCGCGCTGCAATAGGGGCTAAGTTTCCCCTCGTAGACAGGCGAATTGGCACAGAGAGCGATGATGACTGGAGCCATTAGGTTACCAAAATTGAGAATATGCACCAGTTCATCGCGGCCAATATCGATCTGCACCTGGTCGCTAGCGGTCACGGTATACCAGAGCCACTCTTGGCCCATCGCTCGGTAGAGACTTTGGTAACGCTGTTTGGGGGACATGATGGACAACGACGCCGGGGTCACTGGCTGAATCCCATACCCCAAAATCTGCCAACCATGATCCAGCGCCGCCATCACCAGCCGTGTCACAGCCTCATTGATGATCGCCTCGATCTCAAAAAGATCTTGGCAAGGACGGCTATTTACCTCGATGGTCCCAATTCCGACTTCCAGCGCATAACTATAATCTGCACCATCGAGCCCGACAATCAGGTGCGAATCAGGCCCATCGAACTTGGGCTTGAGATCCCCCGCAGCCATCAATGAATCCCACAGGCGGCGCACATCCGCAGCACGACCATTGCTATCCACCACCGGAAACTCGGCCTCGCGCCCGACGATGCGCGGGCGGGTGATGGTGGTGGGAAAGCACTCGCTAAATTGCTCCGCCAAGCGCGCAATGGCATCCGCCACCTCATACTGGGGATATTGGGATTGGGAATGTTGGGGCGAATGCGGCGAGATGGAGCGCCGATCATGGGCACGGGCATCCAACGTCATAAGCTCGGTTCCTGGTTAATCTCTATGGTGGCTTTCTCGGATGCGGAGACTAGCGCAGCCGTCGCACAATCGCGGGTAGATCACGAAAGCTGCGACAAACGGCATTGGCGCGTGTCTTGGCGCTGCCCCGGTCTACAATGCCAGTAAAGAGGATGGCACGCATGCCAATCGTCAGCGGTCCCTCCACATCATTGCTTTCGCGGTCACCAACATGCACCATCTGCCACGGTGGCGCACCCATCCCCAAGGACGCATGGCGAAAAACTTGGATGGAGGGCTTGGCCGCGCCTACCTCATCGGAAAAGACGAAATAGCTAAAGTATTGTAGGAGGTTTTGTTGCAGGAGAATGTAGCGCAGCCCTCGCCCCTGCGTGTGGATCGTATCGGAGACAATGCCAAGTTTGTACTCCTTGGCCAAAAGCGCTAGCGTATTGTGGACACCCTCAGCCAGATCAGGCTGGATGCGAATCTCCATCGTCTCGATCTCGCGTACCATTTCATCCACCTCGCGCACCATGCGCGCATACTCGCCTGGCCCAGGCTTTAGTCCTAGATAGGTATACGCGTCGTAGAGGCGGGCTGGCACACCAGGGGTGTGATGATTCTGATGCCAATCGTGGCGAAACTGCTGATTGGCTTGACGATAGGCCTCTGCGGCTTGCTCGTAGGAGATATGGGGATAGCGGGCGACAATCCTCTCGGCAAAGAGTTGAATACGTGCTTCTGCCTTCGTGGGCAGCCCCAATGCCGCACGCTTCGGCTCGTCGGAGTCATCAACCGCAATGGTGTCCCAGAAATCAAATGTAATGGCGCTGATCATAGGGGGAAATCATAGCACAGCCCCCAGTAAGCGCTCAAGAAATGCGCGCCAGTATTCCCTCAATTCATCAAACTAACTCATCTCTATCTCTATATCGTTTGCCACTCTCCTGTGCATCTACTACAATAGGGAGCTATGACCGAAAGCGAAATCGGTGCGCTGACGCCCACCCTAACCCTAGATGATCTCCAACTTTATCTTGACCGAGAGAAGATCAGTGCCCGCTTGATCTCCGATGTCGGCCATACTCCCACCGTGCCAGATGCAGCACGAGTTCTCGGTGTGGAGCCAGAGCAAATCATCAAGACATTGCTCTTTGTATTGGAACCTGGGGAGCACGCCGGGCAAGTCCCCACGGCAGTTGTCGTCATCGCCAATGGCGAGAATCGTGTGAGCAAAAAGGCATTGGGACAGCATTTTGGCCTCAACCCAAAGCGCGTCAAACTTGCACCCGCGGCAACGGTGATTCACTTACTAGGCTATCCACCGGGAGGTGTTCCACCCTTTGGGCATCGCACCTCCCTCCCCATCTTTGTCGATCAGAATGTCATCGCATTGCGCGAGCGTTATGCTGACCGCATTTTTGGCGGTGGTGGCGATGACCGCACCATGCTCGAACTCACCGTCAGCGACCTCCTGCGCGTCCACCAGCCAACTGTGCTTCCGCTGAGTGAGGCGAGCGCATAGTCGTTGGTACAATCCACTTACAACATGGACACAACAAAAACCGGCACAGACATCTGTGCCGGTTCGTCATTTTTCAGTTGTTATTTTTAACTGTTTTGCAATTCAGAAGACAGAGCTACTTCGCCACGCGCACTGGACGATAGAGCGTCTCGTCGCCTGTCTCGCCAGGTGACTCTAGCGAGGTAACAGGGCGTACTTGGGAAGTTGGGTTCGGAAT
>CAMPHP010000109.1 GCA_946885925.1 uncultured Litorilinea sp. | reverse complement strand
GCTCGGCTCGACCAATAGCGCCTTGTTGTCCGACACGCTGGCAATCGAGGGCGACTGGCTGGTCGCGCTGCGCCAGGATGCCGGGCGCGGGCGACATGGGCGGGCGTGGGAGACGGTCGCTGGCAATTTCCTCGGCTCGACCATTGGTATAAGAATTGGCCGTATCAAAAAAGTTGATTCCCGCATCAAGGCAACGGGCGAACATGGCAGCCGACGTGGCTTCGTCGGCTTCGTTCCCAAAGGACATGGTACCAAAACAAAGACGGGAGACGGTGATCCCGGTGCGCCCCAAAAGGGTATACTGCATGTGTTCTGGACTCCTTCTATTAAGGTAATGGACTATTGAGGTAGTGGAGTGAATGGTTGATGAGGGTACACTGACGCAGCCATTCCGGCTTGTCTATAGTACGGGAGAGCATCTGGTCTGTCAAAATAGGTCTTGTAGAGTTGGGCGTGTATATTGAAATCAATATTGATTCAACCTTTAGATCAATATTTCGGATTGCGGCAGTCGTGGATTTATCCGCTACACTCTTGTTTTTGTTACACATTTGTTTTTGTTACACATTGGATAGGAAACGGGAACAATGAAACTGCAAGGAAATAGTGCATTAATTACTGGAGCTAGTAAAGGGATTGGGCGCTCAATCGCATTGGCTTTTGCCGCTGAAGGAGCTGACTTGGCTGTTACGGGACGCAATCAAGACGAATTGGAGTCTTTGGCTGAAGGCGTACAAGCTCAGGGCAGAAAGTGCGTAGTCATTGTTGCAGATCTAGCGGAGCGCGGATCTGCCGCCAAAGTCTATACAGAGGCAAAGAGGGGGTTAGGGCCGATTCAAATTTTGGTGAACAACGCTGGTGTTGGTAGCAGTGCCAATCCCAAGCCTGTTGTCAGTTATGATGATGATTTCTGGGAAATGATGATGTATGTAAACCTGACAGTGCCATATCTATTATCAAAGTATGTGCTGTCCGACATGCTTGCCGCGCATTATGGACGCATCATCAATATTGCCTCGATTAATGGCAAGATTGCTGCCTTGCATGGCGCTGCCTATGCCGCTAGCAAACATGGCCTTTTGGGGCTAACTCGCACGCTTGCTACTGAGGTCGTGAAGGATGGTATCACCGTCAATGCCATTTGCCCGGGGCCTGTGCATACGTTGATCAATGATCTGCGCGTAGAGTACGATGCACAACGGCTGGGCAAGTCCTTTGCTGAGATGGAAACCACGATGACGCCCCTGGGACGTCGCTTGGAGCCTGATGAGATTGCGCCGCTGGCAGTCTATTTGGCTAGTAAGGATTCTACGCCTATGACAGGACAAGCTATTAATATTGACGGTGGCATCTTGATGACCGGGTGAGTAGAATTGACTCGACTAGGAAGACGCAAACAGGGACGCCAGCCATTAGCGGCTGGCGTCCCTGTTTGCGTGTAGTCATCAATAAGCAACAAGCAATGCATAACTTGATTAGCCGAGCCGCACACCGTAGTCTTGGCTGGCGTAGTCGTAAAGCTTGCCTGCGGTTGCCAAGGCTATATCAGTCGTAAGTCCTTGGTAGGCTGGTTTGATCTGGCTCAGTTGGATGAGAAAGCGAATAGAGCCGATTTGAACACTCCCATAGAGACTCCAGCGTTCGGCACGTTCTAAGAGGGTGAAGCCACCTACGAATTCGGGGAAGGTGCGGTGGAGATGGGCTGCAGCCGCCTCTAGGTTGTCCACTACAAAGCCAAGGTGGTGGATGCGACTGGGAAGAGGTGGGGCTAAGGGAGCTTCTGGGTTAAAGTCAAAGAGGAAGAGGGCCGTAGTGCCGCTTGTAACGACGGTTAAGTGGTCGTCGTCGCGTACGACTTTGAGGCCGAGACCTTCGCGGAAAAAGCGTTTCGCTGCGGCGCGATCTTCAAAAGCCAGGGCCAAGTGGTCAAAGCCATAGTTGGTAAAAGGCGTGTTTGTGTCGAGATCTAGCTCTTCCGCACGAACATCAAAGTTGGCATCCCCGTAATGGGCTATGATCTCATAGAGAAACATATCTGGGTAGATGAGATCTTCGCCCTTATAAACCGAGATTCGGTGGTTATTGTAAAGGGTGCGTGGCAAGAGGTGGTCAAGAGCCAGATGCACAACGTCATTGACAGGGATTTCCCCTTCATAGATCTCGTCGTGGTACATTCCGTTTACGTTGACATGTAAACGGACAGTGGCTAACTCTATTGGCATTTTCTTTCCTCAAATTCAATGTTCTTATGGTCGCGCTTTATTCCCGTCGCGGCGTTGCGCCCGGATGCTTCCATTATACCCTCATCTGGATGGGTACTTGCAGCGGGAAGATCGTGTGCACTGATTGGCCCATACCAGGAGATGGGCTAGATATGGATGCTATTGATCACCTGTTTGATTATTTCGGCGCTGTGACGCAAGGCAGCACGTTCGGTAGGCGTAATGGGCTGCCAAAGGGTGGAGATTATGCCTTGCCCCCCAACTATATGCGGTAGAGCCACGGTCACATCGGATATACCTTCCACTTCTGACACAGGTGCGCAGACGGTGAGAATGGAGCGTTGATTACGGAGGATTACGCTGACGATGCGGGCCAAGGCAGCACCTATGCCATAGTAGGTGGCATGTTTGCCTTGAATAATATGATAGGCGGCGCGGCGCACTTTTGAGTCGATCTCGTCACGTACTGCGTCATCAAGGATGATGTTTTGGGTTCGGCAGTACTCTTGCAGGGGAATGCCGCCGATGGTTACTTGAGACCAGACCAGCACTTCCGAGTCGCCATGCTCACCGATGACGTAGGCGTGGACATGCTGTGCATCAATACCCAATCGTGCGGCCAAGAGGGTACGAAAGCGGGCAGTGTCGAGCGTTGTGCCAGAGCCAAGTACGCGGTTCACGGGCACACCTTGGGATGCGGCGAATCGCGCCGCAAGGTGTGTCATAATGTCCACCGGATTCGTGGCCACGATGAGGATTGTATTGGATGCTTGATCCAGTACTTGGGGCACTATGCTTCGAAAAATGGCGGCATTACGGTCTAGCAATTGGAGACGAGTTTCACCGGGGCGCTGGTTGACACCGGCAGTTAGTATCACGACATCCGCACCTGCAAGATCTTCATAGGTGCCTGCCTCTACATGAAGCGCATGCGCAAAAGGGACAGCATGGCGAATGTCGTCGGCTTCGGCCTGTGCGCGGGCATTGTCAATGTCAATTAATACAATTTCACGCCCGACACCAGTCATCACGAGTGCATAGGCTGCGGTTGCACCAACAAAACCACTGCCCACAATGCCGATTTTACCTGCTCGATTCATCGCTCTATGCCCATTTCTGGCGATCCGATCGCCGTGATGAGGAACGTTGCAGTAGTTGCCGGGTCTTCCAACCCCGATATGCAAAAAGAACAGGCATGGAGACCCACATACCTAGACCAATTAGATACCAAAACCAGTTGCTTGCCAATTCTATTTCTACCTTATCCAATATCTCTGTGCTCCCACTAGACAAAGCAAGAAATATATGGCGGTGACGCCACTGCTTAAAGGGGCCGCGTAATTGGCGATCAACAAAGCCTGTGGGCGTTGTGTCCTCAATAAGGGCAAGCCAGCGGATCGGCATTGGACCTACCCATAAGGTGAAATCCATTTCATCGCCCTTGTTGAGAAACTCCGGCGCTGCGTGGATTTGCACCAAGATCGGGGGTGGGGTGATCGCGCCCATGCTCGCCGACTGGCGATGGAAGGCGGCTACTTGCTCTATGCTGGCGTTTACCCGAAAGCGGTGAGTGTACTTCATGTTAGGTCACGGAAGGCTGCCTCGGCGGTGGGATACTTGAAGGAGTAGCCCAGTTCTAGAAGATGGTGGGGCACTGCTCGCTTACCATCAAGCAAGACAGTTGACATTTCGCCAAAGGCAATTTTAAGAGCCGCACTTGGAACAGGGAAGAAGGCAGGACGTCCCATCACCTTGCCCAAGGTTACTGCAAACTCTTTATTGGTGAGAGGAGCCGGCGCACTTAGGTTAAAGGCCCCGGATGCGTTCTCATTGTCGATAAGAAAACGAATCGCCTGCACTTCATCGTCAATGTGAATCCAAGGCCAGTATTGATTTCCGCTGCCAATTGGCCCTCCGGCAAAGAGCTTGAAAGGTAGTACGATTCGAGGCCATGCTCCGCCGTCATTGCTCAATACTACCCCCGACCGGATCACGGCGCGCCGCACACCTAGACGTTCAGCTTCGGCCGTGGACGCCTCCCAATCGAAACAGACTTGAGCGAGAAAACCAGAGCCCGGAGCTGCGTCTTCAGTCAATATCTCGTCATAATGGGGTCCATAGTAGTCCACTCCGGAAGCTTGAATGAGGACTTTGGGTTTGGTCGCGGCGGCGGTGATGGCCTCCATGACCGCTTTGCCCGCGTTTACGCGGCTGGCGTAGATACGCCGCTTGCGTTCTTCACTCCACCGTCCATCCGCAATCCCTTCACCGGCGAGGTTGATCACTGCATCAGCGCCATCAACCAAATGTCCCCATCCTTCCGCGGTAGCAGCGTCCCATTGTACGTGCTGTACGCCTGCTCGGAGCTTGGGGTTGTCTGGGAAACGGCGCGTAAGAATAAAGATTTCGTGGTTATTGCTGCTCAACAACTTTGTCAGTGCTGTACCGATGAGACCCGTTCCGCCAGTGATGATGACACGCATAGTGCCTCCTGTTCTAATACGATTTCTATTACGATTTTTAATCCGATGGCTCTGATGCTAGATGAAGATTTCTTGGGACAAGATTCTACATGAAGCAAACATTGTGCAAGCACTTTTCGTTCCATCAGTCAATTCTGTCTTTGTAGAATATCATTGAGAGGTCGAGAGTGTCAAGGCTTTGTACAATGTGAAGGGCGCATACCTTGCACAAAAATTGCAAAATGTATGAACGCTACCTTGACATGTGCAAAACCGAGTGATAGTCTCCTGAGCACTTTTGAGCAATGTATTGTACCGGCTGATGGGCTCATTAGGAACTTAGCCACTAGTCTTAATGCGCTGGATTCATTCAGGGAGCGATTGATGCAGCTAGAGACTCACGCTTGGGAAAGTGCGCTCTTGTCACGTGCCCATGAAGCTGGTCATAACGACCATTATTATGTGCAGTCACGGTTTAGCGCAGAGTTGCTAGAACGTGCCTATCTTTACTGCGAAGCTGCGACCGCTTTTCACAGCAAGTCGTTCTACTTGGCGTCGAAACTGTTGCCGCTGGAAAAGCGCCGAGCGGTGCAGGCTTTGTACGCATTCTGTCGTGAGACTGATGACCTTGTAGACTGTGGGGATGGAGAGCGACAAAGCCTGCTTGACCTTTGGAGAGACAAAGTAATGTCATCCACGCCGCCAGAAGACGACTTCATCGTAGTCGCATGGGCAGATGCCAGGACAAGATATGGTATCCCGAACCGCTATGCCGAACAACTGATCGAAGGTGTCGCGCAAGATTTAGCTCCGCGGCGTTTTCAGACGTTTGAAGATCTGGCGGCGTATAGCTACGACGTTGCTTCAACGGTTGGGTTAATGAGCATGCACATCATTGGCTATTCTTCGCCTGATGCGATGCGATACGCAATCAAGTTGGGCGTTGCGCTTCAGATTACCAATATTCTGCGCGATGTTGCCGAGGATCTGTTAGCTGGTCGTGTCTATTTACCCAGCGAGGAACTGCAAGCGTTCAACATTGCCGATGGCGACTTGGCGGCTGGTATGGTCAGCCCGCGCTGGCGTGACTTTATGCGCTTTCAAATCGAGCGCAACCGGCGGCTCTATACTGAAGCCATGCCTGGAATTGCGTTGCTTGACGCTGATGGTCGCTTTGCCATTGCTGCGGCTGCCAACCTTTATCAGGGAATTCTGGTGGACATAGAGCGGAATGACTATGATGTCTTCTCTCGCCGCGCACATGTATCCATGCTGGGCAAGCTCATTCGCTTACCCAGCATCTGGTGGCTATCCCGACGAGTCACAATGACAGTACATATCCCTCTCACAGAGGTTCGCTAGTAGGTGTAGTAGGGGTGAATATGATAGGCGGTGTGTACTTCGATGCTTTGCGAACTATTCAAATGCTGAAATGCCAGTGAGGTCGCGGCCAATGATCAATTTCTGGATTTGGCTTGTACCTTCGTATAGGCTAGCAACACGACAGTCTCGCCAGAGTCTTTCAGGAATATACTCGTCTGAATAGCCATAGCCGCCATGTACTTGAATTGCCATGTCCGCGTTTTGCTTGGCGATTTCGGAAGCATAGTACTTGGCAATGGATACTGGAATAGTGCTCTTCTTGCCCTGGTTTTTGACCCAGCCTGCTTGGTAGACCAAGAGGAGTGCCGCTTCTACGTTGACTTTCATTTGGGCAAGCATATCCTGCACCATCTGAAAGCTGGCGATAGGCCGACTGAAGGCGATGCGTTCTTTCGCATAGCGAACGCTAGCGTCTAATGCCCGTTGTGCTGTGCCCACACAACCACTTGCTACGCCATACCGACCGTTGTCGAGCGCACTCATGGCGATCTTGAATCCTTCACCTACCTCTCCAAGACGAGCACTATCCGGCACACGCACATTGTCGAGAAACAATTCGCCGGTATCGCTTGCATGTAGACCGAGCTTACCTGTCATTTTTCGGCTGGTAAAGCCTGGTGTTTTTGTGTCCACAAGAAAGGCAACCATGCCTTTGTGCTTGCTGCCTGGCTCACTTTGGGCAAAGATGATGGCTACATCGGCCCAAGTGCCATTGCTAATCCAAACTTTCTGCCCGCTCAAGACCCATTCATCGCCTTCACATTTGGCTGCGGTGGCAACATTGCCTGCATCTGATCCGGCGTCTGGTTCGGTTAGACCAAAGCAGCCAATCCATTCTCCACTACACAACTTGGGAAGATATTTCTTGCGTTGTTCCTCCGAGCCCCAATGCAGTATTGTCAACTCGACCAATGACATCTGCACCGAGAGGGTAGTACGCACGCTGGAGTCGGCGTAGCCAACCTCCTCAAAAACAATCGCTTCGGAAATGTAATCTAGTCCAGTCCCCCCATACTCTTCGGGAATCGGGACACCAAGATAGCCAAGTTCACCCATCTTATAAAGCAAATCGCGGGGAAATGCTTGGGCATGTTCCCACTCGCGCGAGTAGGGAAGGATCTGCGCGCTGGCGAACTTACGCACGGCATCCTGAATCATTTGCTGTTCGTCATTTAATGAGAAGTCCATAATTACTCCTTTTGGCTGCGGCTGTTTGGCGCATGGGGGATGAACTAATCAAGTACTAGATCACTCCTGAAGCAGCCAATTCGTCAACTTGATCTTTCGTGTAGCCAAACCATTCGTAAAGAATGGCTGTCGTATGCTCACCTAGCAGGGGAGGGGGGCGATGAATGGTTGCTGGCGTGTCGCTCAGTTTTGGCACTGGCCCGATGAGAGGAATGGTTCCCGTGATAGGGTGCTCAACAGATTGCACCATCGCACGTGCTCGGACTTGCGGGTCTGCTAAGACAGTCGGGATATCGTTGACTGGTCCTGTGGGAATTCCCACAGCACTTAGCCGTTCTGTCCAGATAGAAACGGGAGCACAGGCAAACTCGGCTTCAAGCAGCGGAAGTAGCTCTGTCCGGTGCTTGACCCGCGCCTGATTGGTAGTGAAGCGTGAATCCACTGCCCATTCTGGATGATTCAGAAGGGCACATAGTTTTTGAAACTGAGTATCATTGCCTACTGCAATCATCAACCAGCCATCAGAGGCTTGGACTGTTTGATACGGGACAATGGAGCCGTGGGCATTTCCATAGCGGCGTGGTGGCTGACCGGAGATCAGATAGGCACTGGCAACATTTGCCAGCCAACCGACCTGCGTATCCAATAACGCAATGTCGATTGCTTGACCTAAGCCTGTTTGCTGGCGGTGGTGGAGTGCTGCCAGGATGGCGACCACTGCGTTGAGACCTGCCGTGATATCGACAATCGCCACCCCAACTTTATAGGGATGACCCTCGCCAGCTTCATCTCCCGCAGGCCCTGTGATACTCATGATGCCCCCTTCGGCTTCGATTACTGCATCGTATCCTGGGCGATCATGGTAAGGTCCTGTTTGTCCATAAC
>CAMPHP010000108.1 GCA_946885925.1 uncultured Litorilinea sp. | reverse complement strand
TGTGTTCATCGGCCCCAATGATGCCGATAATGGTACGCGCTTCGCCGCGGCTGAGATGGACTTTGTACCCCAACTCTTCGATCCGCTTTACAACTGTTTCGATATCTTTGATGGCAGCGTGCTGCTGCATCACGATAATCATGGCCTGATCCTTGTTCTTCGATATGCAGCGTAGGAGATAAGCGAATTCCTATGCTTAGGCAGTAACCAACTCGGGTGTGCCCAAGGGAGGTGCAACCTTGCGGTCAACGGCCTCGGCAACGCGGCGCAAGCTCTCAACCAGTTTGGCGAATTCGTTCATGTCCAAGCTTTGGCGTCCATCACTGGCTGCATTGTCCGGATCGGGATGAACTTCCAGAATGAGTGCGTCGGCTCCGGCAGCAACCGCGGCGCGGCTCATCGCTGGACCGAATTCGCGGTAGCCTGTACCGTGGGAGGGATCGGCGACAACGGGCAGGTGGGTGCGTTGCTTTAGGACAGGTACGGCGTTGAGGTCAAAGGTGTTGCGGGTGGCGGTTTCGTAGGTGCGGATACCGCGCTCACAGACCATGACGTTGTAGTTACTATTGCTGACAATGTATTCGGCACACATGAGCAGTTCTTCCACGGTGCCACTCATGCCGCGCTTGAGCATGACGGGGCGGTTGACCTTGCCAACAGCTTGCAACAGGCCGTAGTTTTGCATATTGCGTGCGCCAATCTGGAGAATATCAGCGTATTCGGCGACTGCGGGCAACGCTTCCACGGTCATAACTTCTGTGATGACAGGCAAGCCCGTGAGTTCGCGCGCCTCGGCCAAGTATTCTAGGCCCTTGACGCCCAAACCCTGGAAGCTGTAGGGGCTGGTACGCGGTTTGTAGGCACCACCGCGCAGGATATGTGCGCCTGCTTCCTTCACCGCATAGGCTTGTTCGATGATCTGCTGGCGTCCTTCTACGCTACAAGGTCCCGCCATAATGACCACATCCGGACCACCAATGCGCACAGTCCCCACCTCAATGATGGTGTCATGGGGATGTGCGCTGCGGCTGCTTAACTTGTAGGGTTCTTGAATACGTACGGTCTCTGCCACACTGTCCATTGCGTCGAAAATTTCGCGGCTGACGTGGGTAAGGTCTCCCACCAGTGCGACGACCGTGCGGTTTTCGCCGTAGATGGGGTGGGTTTGTGCACCTAGTGACTCTGCCTTGCGGATGACGGACTTAATGTCTTCTTGCGATGCATTGGGTTTCATTACGACAATCATGATCTGTTCTCCAATCCTCTATGGGTGTCCAAATGCGTTGTGCGTACGATTAACATTCATATCTGTAAAGACTGCGCCTGGGCGCTGACTTCTTCTTGGGTCGTGACTGCGGCAGGATAGCTGCCGAGTAGCTTGACAAAGGCGGCGCGGCTGAGCAACTGAATGATGGCTTCGCGTGCGGCTGGGTCCTGCCAGTGACCGTCAAAGTCAAGATAGAAGACATATTGCCAGGGCCGGTTGCGCCGCGGACGGCTCTCCAACTTGGTGAGATTGATGCGCCGGTTGGCAAATTCGTTCAACGCCTGGAGCAGAGATCCCGCAGTATTGGGGATGGCAAAGACCAGCGACGTTTTGGATGGGCCGCGCACCTCGGCATCACCCGTGCCGATTACAAAAAAGCGTGTAAAGTTGTGGCGCAAATCCTCGATACCCTCTTGGACAATCTCTAGTCCATAGTGCTTGGCGGAGAGTTTAGAGGCGATGACGCCAACGCCCTCGACAGGCTGCGCCGCCAAGTCTTTGGCACTACCCGCGGTATCGTACCAGGGGACCGCAACAAAATGATTGCGGTTGAGGTATTCCTCGCATTGGGCCAATGCTTGCGGATGGCTGCGAACTTCATGAATGGTTTTGGCCTGGCCTGGCAAAGTGAGCAGGCAGTGGCGTACACGTAGCAAGATCTCGCCATGAACCTTGGCATCGTGTTCAAGCAGCAGGTCAAAGGATTTGTTGATGCTGCCTGCTGTTGAATTTTCGACAGGTAATATGGCAAAGTCTGCTTTGCCCTCCTCGACTGCTGCAAAGAGGTGCTCAAAAGCATGGCAGGGGAGGGTGGTGATGCCCTCTCCAAAATGCTGGATGGCGGCCTCTTCGGAATATGCGCCATGCTCGCCTTGAAATGCTACAGTTGTCATAGACTTCTCCCGCTGGGTTATGATCGCAGGGCAAAAAAAACGAGGGCGGGAATTTTGCCATTCCACGCCCTCGTTGAGACCTCTCTGTCTGGGTTTAACCAGGCACCATCTGCCTCGCTGCGCTGAATGGCAACACGTTGCTAAAATAAAAGTAATAATAGCTAAACCAATAACCACCAAAAGAAAACCCACACCATGAGTGGCGCGGGTTCTTGGAAGCAACAATCTGTTGGGTGGCCTGTTGACGACCCATAGGCAACGACATAGATTGATTATGACTATGGTGGTTGCAAATGATAGAGGTCGTCATGGTTGTGTCTGGTATAGCTAGGTCTTTTATCTTAGCAGACAAACGGTGCGTTGCGGCACGCAGCAATGGTTAATCCACCGGATACTTCAGATGTTGGCTACGATACCACGGCGCATTGCGAATGTCAAGCTGAAATTGGCGCGTTGTGCGTACTTACCTTATTGGGAGCGCGGGACGCGCAATAGATGCAGTAACAGACCTAGAAACGTTGCCAACCAGGCCGCGATTGCGAGATAGATAAAGACGTGTGGGATTGCCTGCAAGAAAGATAGTTCCAGCGCTTGTGCAAGCCGTATAGTACAGGTGGTGTACATGCCAAGCGGAAAGACCATTCCCCAATATTGAGGATCATACTTAAGGGGAAAACGGCGGACGCCATGCCGCCAAACGCCTAGGAGCAGCAGCAAAGGAATCCACCACGAAGCTGTCGTCCAAAAGAAAAGCGTAAATCCCTTTAGAAAAGACAATAGCTCCTGCAAGAGAGGCTGTCCCTCTGCATTCAGGATTAATGTCGCACCGGCCAAGGTTGTGATCGCAACCGCGCCCATATTGATCCAATAAGGAGGTGCCAAGGTTGCCGGGGCAAAGACTAGAAAGGTAAAACGATAGAAGACGAGGGTGATGATCAACAGATAGAGCATACAACCGAGAAGGAAGAGGCAGAGGGCGGCAAAAATAATCAAATCATGCCAGGCTTCCCATTGAGGAGCGACCAGCACGCCCAATGTTGATAGTGATTGCACAGCAACAACAGCCAGCATCCAAGAACCATTGAGCCCTTGTTCAAGTGGCGGTTTTTCGGCACGCACGGTCATGGCCGCAAAAAAGGTATACATGATTGGCAGCCAAAGGACCAACCCCAACAACCAGAACCACTTCGCTACCTGTGGCAATCCTGCTGCGATTACAAGCTGGCTGCCTAACACACAGGTGCCTGCTACGAGCGTGAAGAAACCGGGGCCACGGCTATGATCGGTCACGTCTGCCCAAATGCGGGGCCAATAAAGCAGGAGTCGTGCCAGTGTGATCGCCCACAGGATTGCATAGGCGACTAAATTGATTACAAGCAGGGCCTGGGCAAAGGGCCGCAGACCCAGCAAGAAGCTGGCAATCGAGACAATGCCCGTTGCCATGACTAAAGCAAAATAGCCGGGGAAGAAGTTGGCAATCCCCTGCTGGAACGTTTGCCGGTTCACCTACTTACCGTTCCAGCCTATTGAGGTACCAGAGCAATCCCGCATTGAGTCCCAGGCAAACCAGGCTCACCAATGCTGCGGGCCAGAGCACAGTTTCGTCGCCTCCTAGATAGGCATTCATGGTGGCGGTCAGAAGCCAAATCTGCAGGATTACAATGATCGTCACCAGCCAGAGAATTCCCGTGACGATGGTCATACGCTGGCTACGTGAGAAGCGAGAGCGGTTGGTCATGGCAGCATCTCTCTATTCATCTCTCCACTGTCCATCTTTTTGTACATCTTTTTATTGGTAATACCTCTAGGTAAGTGACTCTAGGTAAGTGACTCTAGGTAAGTGACTCTAGGTAAGTGATTCAATCCTGTCTGTGGCATAGATGGTGCCATCACGTACCTCTAGTGAAATGCGCGCCAGCGGACGTTGTGGCGGGCCAGCAAGAGGGCGACCTGTAGCAATGTCAAAGTAGCCTTCGTGGCATGGGCAATGAAATTGTCCATGCTCTGGTTGTGGGATGACGGGACAGAGCAGGTGGGTACATAAGCGGTCATAAGCCACAAAGTTTGTTTCGTCTAGTCGCACCAGGAGGCAAGGGTCATGCTCGCTGGGATAGGCGAAAACAAGATGGCCGCCGACGGGGATCTCGTCCACGGTCCCAATTGCTGTAATCGGGGCCGCTCCTTGGGCGCGCCGCCAGGTGTTTTGCAGCAGAATCCAGAACTGACCTACGGTGAAAGCCAGGCTGGTCAGCACCATGAAGCGGGTGAAATCACGCCGGGAGATATACTCGTCCTGGGGCCAATCGATGGGAAAGTCACGACGCCAGCGCGGTTGGGGCGCGTCGACCCGACCATCGGGTGGGACGCTAATATGTTCGCTATCTGGAATTCTCATGAGCGCGCCTCCTGCGACGTAATGAAGGTGTCCCAGTCTAGATTTGCCATTTCTAGGAGGATTGACTGGCCGATGGGTGGGTCTGCCAATGCATCCGTGACATCAACATACTCCCTGGGGGCCTCAACAGGAATCATGATATTGACTTTGGTTGTGATTGTCTGCGCGCCAAACTGGAAGGCATTAGTTGGCCGCGAACTCGGGCGCATCCGTTCGATTTCGTCGCGTGTGCCATAAAAGAGAGCTTGGCTGGGACAGACACTGGCACACATGGGTTTTAGTCCTACCGATGTGCGGTCGTAGCACAAATCACATTTCATCATCAGATTCGTGCCGGTGTTCATCTTGGGCACGCCAAAGGGACAGGCCAGGACGCAGTTATTACAGGCGATACAACGCGCCTTGCGTGCTGTTTGTACCACGCCATCGGCTGTACGCTTGATGGCATCGGCTGGGCAGACCTCCGCACAGGTAGGCGAATCACAATGCATACAGACAATTGGAACAGTCTGTGTGGAGGCAGCCCGGTCTATATAGTCAAGCTGTATCATGGACTGCCCTTTATGGGTGTCACACTCGGTACAGGCTTGAACACAAGCCTGGCAACCGATGCAGCGACCAGGGTCTATAAAGAATTCTAGATGTTCGGGAACAGCCAAGACTCAACCTCCTCTTCGTTGCATGTTTCTTGCAAGATGGTGGAATAACCGCTGCTCTTGTCCTATAAGGCCGTTGGATAGAGCTATTGCGTGGGCGTTAACGTATCAGAATCTTCTGGAGGCCCAGCAGCCTTATAGACCTTGACTGCACAGACCTTGTATTCTGGAATTTTAGAGAGAGGATCTTGTGCGGCAATTGTGAGTTGGTTCGCACTTTTGCGTCCTGCCCAGTGATATGGAATAAAGATCGTATCTGGACGGATGGTGCGGACTACCTGGGCGCGCAGTGTTGTGTTCCCTCGCCGCGACTCTGCCGTGACCCAATCGCCGTCGGCAATGCCAAGTCGCTCCGCCAGAAGTGGATGCAGTTCGATCCGCGGCTCCGGATAATTGTCGACGAGTGGGCCGATACGCCGTGTTTGCGTGCCGGATAGAAACTGGCTGACCACGCGTCCGGTGGTGAGAATAACCGGATACTCTTCATCTACATCTTCGGCAGGAGGCACGTAGGGTGCGACTTTGAAACGCGCCTTGCCATCGGGGAAGTAGAAGGGGCCTTTACCCTGGGCCACTGGATTCCACGAACCGGGTTCAAAGAGGCGCGGCGTGCCGGGGTGATCTTCGGTTGGGCAGGGCCAGAAGATACCAAACTGGCTCTCGATCTTTTCATAGGTGACACCGTAGTAATCCACGATACCACCCTTGGAGGCAAGACGTAGCTCCTCAAAGATCTCTTTGGGGCTATTGAAGGTAAAGCCTCGCTCCCGGCCCAATGCACCGGCGATGTCCTGGATAATACGCCAATCCTGGCGTGCGTCGCCTGGACAGTCCACTGCTTTGCGGATGCGAATGATCCGCCCCTCTACCTGAGTCACCGTACCCTCGTCCTCCTCTTGCTGCGACCCCGGCAGGACGATGTCGGCATAGTGGGCGGTTTCGTTGAGGAAGAAGTCGATGGCTACATAAAACTCCAGTTTCTCCAATGCCTGGCGCACAAAGTTATTGTCGGGTAGCGAGACAACAGGGTTAAAGCAGATGCTCAATAATCCCTTGATTTCGCCCTGGTCGATCTTGCGTATCATCTCATAGGCATCCACACCAGGTGGAGGCATGTCATTGGGGTCCATACCCCATACACTGGCGACATAGGCCCTATGCTCTGGATTGCCTGCATCGCGGCCACCGGGTAGTTGGTCACATTTCTGACCGTGCTCTCGGCCACCCTGACCATTGGCCTGGCCCGTGATGGTGCCATAGCCACAATTGGGGCGGCCTATCCGTCCGGAAGCGAGTACGATGTTAATGGCGCTGAGTACGTTGTATACGCCGTGGCTGTGGTGTTCGAGACCGCGTGCGTGGAGTTGGAAGCTGGTCTTGGCCGTACCCCACCACTCGGCAGCCTGGCGAATTGCCCTCTCGGCAATGCCCGTCACTTCTGCGGTGCGTTTGGGTGTCCACGGGGCCACCTCTGCTGCGACCTCCGTAAAGCCGTTGGTATACTGCTCAATGAAGTCATGATCGAGCCAATCATGCTCGATCATCAGGTGGAGGATGCCATTGAAGAGTGCCGTATCGCGGCCTGGCTTAATCGGCAGGAAGAGATCACAGGTGCGGGCAATCGGGGTCAGGCGTGGGTCTACGACAATAATCTTGGCACCATGTTCGCGGGCTTGCCAAACGTAATCTGTGGTGATGGGCGAACACTCAGCCACATTTGAGCCGCTAATCCAGACAACTTCGGTACCAATAATGTCTGACCAGGGATTGGCCGAGCGGTCGATGCCGAATGCCATTTTGCTGCCCGCTGCGGCACTAACCATGCATAAGCGTCCGTTGTAGTCAATGTTCGATGTACGCAGACACATGCGGGCAAATTTGCCCATAAGATAGGTCTTTTCGGTGGTAAGGCTGGCACCACTGAGCAGGCCAAAAGCGTGGGGACCATATTGCTGCTGGATGCGGTCAATCTCTGCCGCCACGCGCTGGATTGCCGCATCATAGGCCATTGGACGAAAGCCTCCGGACGCGTTTGGATCGCGCTGGTAGGCATGGAGCAGACGGTCGGGATGGCCGTTTTGCAAATAGCGTTTGACACCCTTGGGACAGAGTTTGCCCTGATTGAAAGGAAACTCCATCCAAGGCTCTATACCAATAACTTGGTTGTCCTTGACTTTAAGTTGGACACCACATTGTTGACCACAGAAACAGCAGTGGGTCTTGACGAGCTTGTCTGGCTCGACGCCTGTATCTAGCTGCACTCCCTGTGGATAGGCTAGGTGTGGTCCGAATTGGTCAATAATTCCTTGTAGATCGGCAGGTGCTTCTGCCATGAATTATTCCTTTCGAGATGAGACAACCAGCCCGACTGCTGTGCTGGCTGCACTAAGCGGGAAGAGGATGAGCTACTAGAGATGGCTAGGGGTGAAAATTGTCAGCATCTTCAGGCCCTAAGGGTCCTTCGCCGATAGCGGGGTTGACGTAGAGTGGCATTGCCCGGTGCGTATCCACTGCTCCATTCGGCTCTCCGCCGGAAAGGCTGGCGGCATCTTGGGGCGTGCCACCGCGGATGCCAGTCCACATGCGGCCTTGGGCAATTGCTACCATCGCACGGCGGCATGGTGGACAGATCCACTGATAGTGTTCTGCTGGGCTGTTGGGCATTTCATAATGATAGCCTAGTGCCTTCTCGGTCTGGATCAAGTCGTTCACATGAAGGCGCGAGGTGAAGGGATGCCCACACCTACGGCAATGCGCTGCCTCCTCATGCTCGCCTACTTCCTTATAAAAGCGAACGCCGATCTGGGCAGGACGCTGGAAAATGTGAAAGAACTTGCCAAAGGGCAACCATAGAAAAGTCGCAATGACCGTGACGGCATGGAGGATTGCCAGAAAATCATAGGCGTAGCCCTTGAGCCAGGTATAGCTGGCGGTGAGCATCAGGCCAGTAA
>CAMPHP010000107.1 GCA_946885925.1 uncultured Litorilinea sp. | reverse complement strand
TGGCAAGTGCCACAGAAGCAAAGGGGGCGCTCTACTAACCCTCCAAGAGGTCGTTATGCCCTACGATTTGATTGTGATCGGGGGAGGACTGGCTGGTGCCGCGCTCGCCAAAACAGTTGCCGAGCGCGGCGTCCGCGCGCTTGTCCTAGAGCGTGAACAATCGTTTCGTGATCGGGTGCGTGGTGAAGTCATCGTCTCTTGGGGGATTGCAGAGGCGCAGCGTCTTGGCATCTATGAACCTTTGCTGCAAACATGCGGTCACGACATTCGCTGGTGGCATACCTCTCAGGGAACGTCGCAAGGGGACTTGCGCGACCTTGTCGCGACGACGCCCACGCAGAGCGGGATCTTGGCTTTCCACCATCCTACGATGCAAAGCGTTCTGCTCGCACTTGCCGAGGCCGCTGGCGCAGAGGTTTGGCGGGGTGTCACGGTAACAAGAGTTGCGGCAGGGTCGCCGGTGACTGTATGGGTGCGGGGATCGCAGCGCGAAGAACGAGTGGCGGCGCGCCTCGTCGTTGGGGCCGATGGTCGCAATTCTAAGGTGCGTGCTTGGGGTGGCTTCTCTGTCCAGCGTGATCCCGACCGGCGGATGATCGCTGGGGTTTTACACGAGGGGGTACAACTGCCAGAGGACGCGGTGCAGCTTATCCCGAAGTCTTGGAGGGGGCAGACCGTGCTGATTATCCCTACCGGCAAACAACGTTTCCGCTCCTATTTTATGTACCGCAAGCGCAATGCTCGCCGCCGCGGTCTGAGTGGAGCCGCGCGAGAACCGGCTTTTCTTGCGGCGTGTTATCAGACAGGTGTGCCTGTCGAGTGGTACAAAGGGGCGAAGATGATTGGCCCCCTTGCCGAATTCGAGAGTGCAGCGAGTTGGATAGAGCATCCATACCGCCAGGGCATCGTGCTTGTGGGGGATGCAGCCGCCACAAGCGATCCCACGTTTGGACAAGGACTCTCGCTTGCGCTGCGCGATGTGCGGGTATTATGCGAGCATCTGCTATGCAGGGATGACTGGACTGCTGCGGCCCATGCCTATGCTGAGGAACATGATCAGTACTATGGCGCTCTCCACCGCGTTGAGGGTTGGCTCGGAGAGCTATTCTTTGAGATAGGTCGTGAAGCCCAGGCGCGCCGGGCACGGGCAATCCCGCGGCATGTCCAGGAGCCTGAGCGCAACTTTGATCTGATTGCCTTGGGTCCCGATGTGCCGAGTGATGAGTTCGCTCGTCGCCGCTTCTTTGGCGAAGATTGAGTGTTCTTACTTCTTCTTTCCTGCCACCATTACAATCCATTCCACCACTAGAAACCGGAATTGCGACTCTATGAAGATTACGGATATTGCCACCTACATGGTGGATTTTGGTGTTAGTAACTATATCTTTGTCAAAGTGTTTACCGATGAAGGTATTGAAGGTGTGGGCGAAGCCACCTTGGAGGGCAAGGAACTCTCGGTGTTGGGCGCGATTGAAGAGATGAAGCGCATTTTTGTGGGGGAGGATCCGCGCAACATTGAGATTTTGTGGCGCAAGTGGCACATGACGTCTTGTTGGAAAGGTGTCACCGACTTTACTGCCATCAGTGGTATTGAGCAGGCACTATGGGACATCACTGGCAAATACTACAATACACCAGTCTACCGTCTCTGGGGTGGGCCAGTGCGCGAGGCAATCCGCGCCTACACTTGGCCTGGGCCATATAGTACGCCAGAGGAATGTGGCGAGGCTGCGGCACATGCCGTGGAACAGTTGGGTTTTACTGGCATGAAGTTTGACCCCTTTGGCGATGAGTACATGGATATTTCGCACGATGGGCTGGCCTATGCCGTGGCCTGTATTGCGGCAGCACGCGAAGCTGTCGGCAATCGGGCTGATATTGCAGTAGATGGTCATTGGCGTTTCGGCCCGCAAGCTGCTATCCGCATTGCTAGAGCGTTGGAGCCTTTTAACATACTCTTTCTAGAAGAGCCGGTACCATCCGATGCCAATGAGATGCTGGCGCGCGTGCGGGCCGAGGTGAATGTACCCTTGGCAACGGGCGAACGCTATTACACACGCTGGGGTTTTTGGCCGCTCTTGCGCGAGCGGCTGGTGGATGTGATCCAGCCCGATATTTGCCACTGCGGCGGTATTTTGGAGATTCGCAAAATTGCTTCGATGGCCGAACCCTGCGGGGTCACGGTCGCGCCGCATAACCCGAATGGGCCTGTCTCGCTGGCAGCGGTTGTACAGTTTGCCGCCTGTACCCCCAATTTTTTGATCACCGAATCGGTGCATACCCGCACTCTATCGGGCAACCTGGTGAAAGAGCCATTGGAGATCCAGAACGGCTATATCCCCTTGCCTACAAAGCCAGGATTAGGCATTGAATTGGACGAAGATGTGATCGCCCGCCATCCTGGTGACCCCAAGGATATTTGGTTTCCAAAGAAGCTGGTGTACTAATCACATTCCTCTTGCTGGCAGTGCCGCCACAGATGGCGGCGCTCCGGCTCCCCGCGTGAGATACACCCTGACTCTATGATCGCGGAACCCCATTGCGCTTCCAGCGGGTAGGGCTGATGCCCGGTGCCTCGCTTGCCATGTTGGCTGGCTTGTTGCCGCCGCCAAAGTCCCAAATGCGTGTATTGCGGTCGATAAAGAAGGGTTTGACCGTTTCGGGCAGCTTTGCTATCTCCTCCGCGGGCCAGGGTGCAACCTTTTCGGCTACTGGGCCAGCCCATTTGGGACGGTAGGCAATCGCCAGCATCTCGCGGGCATAGCTGCCCACATTGGGAAAGTTGCCGTGAAAGACTTTGTGGTTGAGCAGCACAGCTGAGCCAGCTTTGGCGGTTACCATCACCTGTTCCGGGTGGGCGGCATAGCGCTTGTAGGGGTTGGCGTCAGCATGGAAGGAAAGGTGGGAACGCGGCACCACCAGGAAGGGTGAAACCTCTGGCGTCAGGTCGTCTAGATAGTAGAGCACGCGGATCATAAAGGGGCAACTGCCCTCATACCCGAAGATCTCCGAACCATAGGGCTGGCCGTCTGTGTGGATGCTAATCCCGGGGTGACCAGGCTCCGAACGAGCGTAAGCATAGGACATCAACACGATCTCGTCGCCAAAGAGATCGCGCAAAAAGGCGATTGTGGGTGGATGGGCGATCAGGTCGGTGATGGCCCCACCCTCAAACTGAACGCCAGGCCGCACCTGTTGCTTATCACTGTAATCCACAGCGCGGGTCTGCATGGCAGCCGTCTCCTGCTTCAAGCGGGCAATCTGCTCTGGCGAAAGCAAGTCGGGCAGAACCAGATAGCCTTCCACCTCAATCTGATAAATCTGTTCGCCCAGGCTCAAGGTGGACCAGTCACGATCATCTACGCGAGCAGCATTCATCCCTCTTCCTCCTCTAGATTTGGATTGGTTTTATTGGATTGGTTTTAAGAGACTCTTTCTGTTCTTTGCGTGCGTAATACGAGTGAAGATCACTCGGCAAAATCAACTCGAGCCGGGCGCAGCATCAGGTGGTGAAGTGCCCAGATGTTGGTGCGTGGGGTGTAGACTTCTGCTTTGATGAAGGAGCGTGAAGGCGTTGTACCGCGGCAAGGTGTTGGGATGGGATAAGCCCGAGTTGGATTAGGGAGCGGAGACCTAGCCGTCCGAGCGTAGCATAGAGCGAAATCGCAGGGCGCACCCAGACAAACCTTGGTAGGCCAAGAAGTTGATGCACACGCTCCGGGACCAACATCGCCTGGATTTGCCGCAGAAGGGTATATCGCCAGGGACCCAGATCGCGCCGGTAAGCTGCGTACAACGCCGTCGTATAGGGACTGAAGGCTAGGTCTTCCTCGAGGTGACGCTGTCGAGCAAGCTCCCAGCCTTTGTAATCGGGTGGTAGGTCGGGAATGTGCAGTGCGATTCCCACGCGCAGGAACGTATTGTAGAGTTCTTCCTGTTCATCGGCTGTGAGAGGCCGGTAAAGCAAGTGAAACGCACGCTCCGAATAGGCGATCAGCATATCGAGCACGTCTCGATATGCCCACTCTGGAATGTAGTCGCCTCGCTGCCGTTCAACTGCTCCGTGGATCGCATTGATGCGCGCCAGCGTGCGATCTGCCTGGGCCTGATCGGCAAAGACAATACCTTGTGCGTAAGAGACCGTCGAAAAGAAACGACCTATCGGATCGGCAGGTATTTTACCTGTGAAGAAGAGCCAGTCGACTGCGCGATTCAGCGCGAACTCGGCAGCAGCACCCCCGAAAATGAGCAGCACCACATCGGCATCGCCCCAGATTCGCCGCACAATTGAATCAGGTTGAACAAACCATGCCATAAATCCACTCTTTGGTCATCAACTCGAACTATCCAGAAACAAGCAGAACGTATTGTAGGCCCATACGCTCTACAAATCAATCTTAGGTCAAGTCTAGAACGTATCATCCTTTCAGCATACTCAGACTGTCAAGTGCATAACACGCTCTAGTTGTGAGGAGGCGTACGAAACCTTAGCACATGTACGCCCACGTATCCTAGCGAACGTCCTGAAGTGCCGCTTGATACCTCTGGGGAAGCTCCCCCGTATGGAGCTGTACGTTTTGCGCATCCTCTGGGATTTCTACAATCTTGGAGAAGGTCACTTTACTTCCCTTGATCCGCGCGGGCGGAACCTGATACCGGGTAGTGCCGCGGGTGGCCGTGTAGCCCTTCCGCACGTATCCTTCGCGGCTTTTCTCGTACTCGATCTTCACGCCGTACACTTTCTTGCCGGAGCGCTTCTCAAATGTGCCGATCTGCCAGTTCTTGACCTCCCCCGGAATATAGACGCGCTTAACGTGTGGGTAAAGCGCCTGGCCATTGCCACGGGTTTTGTGTGGCAGGTCATAGGTCAAGTACATGACCTTGGCGCCACCCTTATATTTTGACTCGGTCGGCTTATAGTGATGTTCATTTCCCCAGGTTTCGTCGTAGTTCGCTTCGGTGCCAATCTCCTCGGCGCGGCGATTGATCTTGCGCGCCGTCGTGCGAAACTCCTCCTCAGCGACCTTGCGCAGGTCGGCGATCTCCGGGCCGAACTTTTCCTCCCAGCCCGGGGAGTGGGTGAGAGTGACCAGGTAGCCCGCCCGTCTGTACAACTCGGTCAGATCCGGCCGCGATTCGGCCTCTTCAACGTCCTGGCGAATCTTTTGAAAGATCTTCTTCAAATCGGTCTTGTTGTTGACTTCACCGTAGATATGGGTGTCGTATGCCGTCTTATCGTGTGCCATCTCTCCAGACTCCTTCTTGCGGCTTTCGTCGCTCGTTGCACCAAAACTAACGAAGCGTTAGCCTCGCAAGATCAGCGCAACGCAATCTCTCTTCATCCGCACCTGCCCAGCCGTGGCGCATGCTTTCCAACCGTCGTGTGGAGAAAACCGCACCCACGGCGCTCGTCACCAGTCCTTGGAGCGTCACCACTTCCGAGCCCGCTCACTCTCACGCAGTCCGGCTTGTTGGATTTCCGTATCCGTCATTGTGGAGTCTCTTTTTCCTGCGTGAATCTTCTCCATCGGGATACGCGCAAATGCGATAACTGCAGAGGACATCTGTAACAACCAGTAGCCCTAGTTTGATTAGTATAGCCAAAAATTACGGCTGTTACATCAGCCACCTGGTGAGTTCTACTGCTTGCCACATGGCTAGGGATACCAATTCATTACGCCGTAACTCTCCCATCAATTGTGATCTGGAGCTAGTCGTATATCGCTGACCCAAATTGCTGCGTACCCGATAGAACGAAATCGCCATTCCGCGCCCTCGGGCGCGGAATGGCGATTTCGTCTATAGTCCTTATTGCTGCGTTATTTCTGCGTCTGGTGCCAGGACATGGCCTCACCGCGCACGATCCGGGCGCGGCGTTCGTAGCGTCCGGGCCACTCGACCGGCAGATCGCCGTTCTCGACCATCAGCTTGAGTGGGTTCACACGCGTCTTTAGCGGCAGGTAGATCCGCTGTCGCTTGCGCGCTGATTCAAAGAGCGCCATCATGATTTCCTGGACAGCGCGCGCCCGATCTGCGCCGCTGATCGGGTTCTCGATCCGGCCTTCGACCCAGTCAATCGCCTCTTGGCATTGGTGCGCCCAGGCATCATGCCATGGTGCTTCGATCTGCTGCCACCCGTTCGATGACGAGTTGAGGTATCGCACTGTACCGATTTCGTAGTTGTAGCGGGCCGATGGGCCTTCGGGCATGTACATCGGCGCGTCCGACGGGATCTCGCTGTCCGGGTGGCGGGTCGTATCGAACTCCATGATTCCTTCAGTGCCGATTACCCGGCAGCCCTGCCCAAGTCCACGCACCAAGTTGCCCTGGATCAAGATGGTCGCGCCATTATCACACGCAGCCAGCCCCAGGCAAGCATCTTCCGCTGGCAAGCCGCGCTCGACCTGGTCGGTTGTGCGCTCGGCAGTACCCATCACCCACTCGACTTGTGGCTCGTCCATCAAGAAGAGCGCGAGACGGATGTTGTGGGAGTTCGTGTTTAGGATGTTGCCGCCATCGTCCAACTGGATTTGGGTGACCTTACCAATCACACCTTCCCGGATCAAATCGCGTGCCTTGAGCCAGGTAGCGTGGTGGGGACGCTGGTAGGCGATGATCAGCTTGACACCATTGCGCTCACAGGCAGTCAGCATATCGTCCGCTTCGCCTAGATCGACCGCCATTGGCTTCTGGCAGATGATCGCCTTGGGCCGTCGCGCGGCCGCAGCGATGACCATTTCTGCATGCTGCTGGTGCCAAGAACAGACATCAACAAAGTCTGGTCGCTCCTGGTCGAGCATCTCGCGGTAGTCGGCATAGCGGTGCTCTTCGCCAACCTTAAAGAAGTCGCCATACTCGCGCCGGGCATCTGGGTTTGTGTCGGCAATTGCAGCAATCTCGGTTGGTTGGCCGGGGACACCGAGCCACCCGCGCGCATGCACGCGCGCAATAATGCCGCAAGCGATAACGGCGGTACGGTACTTACTCATAAAGCTCTCCTAATTCCGGTGTGTACTTTTTTGGATCTGTATCTGTGACCTTGATTTTATGGGAGATCAGGTAGGATTGAATTGTATAGTACAACAGGATGTTGGGCTATTCTATCCACCAATAATGCATAGTTTTATAATTTCTAACTCACCACAAAGGATCCTCGATCATGGCTAAACGTTTGAACGGCACGACCCAAATCAACGGCGTAGTGCCGGTGATACCCATTCCTTTTCAGGATGATGAATCGATTGACGAGGCTTCACTACGCAGATGCGTGGATTTCGTCTGCCAAAGCCAAATGGCCGCGTTGTGCCTGCCCGCCTACGCCAGTGAGTTTTACAAACTGTCGGAAGCCGAGCGTGAACAGGTGATCGGCATCGCCATTGAGGCCAACCAGCAGCGCATCCCTGTTATCGCCCAGGCCAACCACGCTTCGAGCAAGGTCGCGGCTAGCCTAGCCCGCCGCTATGAGGCAATGGGCGCGGATGTTATCAGTTTCGCTATCCCGCGCCAGTTTGGCACCACCGACGCCGATCTGCTGCGCTACTGCGGCACCATCGCTGATGCCGTCTCTATCCCCGTGCTGATCCAAGACTTTGCCCCCGGAAAAGCCACCATTGACGCCGACTTTATCGAGCAGATGCACAAGCAACATCCCAACTTCCTCTACGCCAAGTTGGAGGAGCCAATGATTATCGACAAACTGGTGCGAATTCAAGACAAGGTCGGCAATCAGGTGGGCATCCTCGAAGGCTGGGGCGGCTATTACATGCTCGAAGCAATTCCGGCTGGTATCGTGGGCATCATGCCCGGTGTGCCCTACTGCGATTTGCTGGACAGGGTATACAAGGCACGCAAAGCCGGTAACGATGAGCGCGCCTATGATCTTTTCGCTGCGCTCTTGCCAATGATGAATTTCACCTTGCAGGATTTCGAGTTGTTCTTACAGGTAGAGAAGCGCATCCTGGTTCGCCGCGGCATCTTCGACTTTGCCAATCTGCGCCAACTCACGATGACGCCGAGCAATGCCGTGCTGAAGCATGTTGAGTTCCTGATTGACAATTTGATGCGGGTTTTTGCGCGCGAGAGTGTTGCGGTGAGTTGAGAGCACAATGCGCAACGCCCCAACCGGATCTGCCCGGTTGGGGCGTTGCTCATTGTGCTCTCAAC
>CAMPHP010000106.1 GCA_946885925.1 uncultured Litorilinea sp. | reverse complement strand
TTTGGTGCCAGCGATCCACTCTTTAACATGGATGTAGGCTTCTTCCTCTTTACGCTGCCCATTTTGGGGGCGGCACGCACCTGGCTGATTTTCTTGCTGGCAGTTACCTTGGTGGCTACGGCGTTGACCAATGGCTTCTTTTGGCGTGGGTGGCGTGTAGGTCGTGCGGTGTTGGTGCATCTTGCGATTTTGGCTGCATTGCTCTTGGTGCTGGTCGCATGGCAATACCGCTTGGATGCGTATGAGCTGGTCTATAGCCGGCGCGGTTCCTTTACAGGTGCTGGCTATGCGGATGTGCGGGCGCAGTTGCCTGCCTACAATATTTTATTTGTGGTCACATTAATCACCGCCGCGCTTTTGATTGTGACTGTCTTTCTGCGCCAAGCGTGGCGCATCATGGTTGCCGTGCTTGGGCTGTGGATTGTGACGGCAGTGGTGGCGGGTAATGTCTATCCAGGGCTTGTACAGCGTTTTCAGGTAAACCCCAACCAATTGAACCTGGAGCGTCCCTATATTGCGAACAATATCGAATTCACTCGCCTGGCCTTTGATCTGAACACGGTGGAACTCCAGAGCTATGAGGCTTCTCCTACGCTGACCGTGGAGCAGTTGCTGACCGAACAGGAGACGGTAACCAATGTGCGCTTGTGGGATTACCGGCCGTTGTTGCAGACCTATAACCAAATCCAGGCACTACGCCAGTATTATCAGTTTAATGATGTAGATGTAGATCGTTATTGGATAAATGACGAGTTGCGTCAGGTGATGTTGGCGGCACGCGAGTTGGTCCCGGAACAACTCTCCGAAGACGCGCAGACGTGGGTCAACCGGCGCTTGGTTTATACGCATGGCTATGGAGTAGCTGCATCGCCTGTTTCACAAGTGACACGGGATGGGCTTCCTCAATTTTATATAAAGGACTTGCCGCCCCAGGGAGTCATCACTGTTACGCAGCCGCAGATCTATTTTGGCGAACTGACAAACGATCACGTCATCGCTCGTACCACCGAACCAGAGTTTGACTATCCCCGTGGTGAAGGGAATGTGACTACGTTTTTTGAGGCAGATACTGGGATTTCGATGGGTTTTTGGGCGCGCCTGCTTTTTGCGATACGCTTTGCAGACATCAATATGCTGCTCAACCGAGACATTCATCCCGACAGCCAATTGCTCTGGCGGCGCAACATTTTGGAGCGGGTTCGAGAGGTCGCACCTTTCCTGAGCTATGATCAAGACCCCTATATCATTGTGGATGATGCAGGGCGCTTACACTGGATCATTGATGCCTATACCACAAGCAACCGCTTTCCATACAGCGAGCCAAGAGGGTCTATCAACTATATTCGCAATCCGGTGAAGGTAGTGGTAAACGCCTATGATGGCTCGATGCGCTTTTATCAGATCGACCCTTCGGAGCCGATTGTCGCTGCCTATGCGCGCATCTTCCCAACTCTCTTTATACCAATGGATCAGATGCCTGCTGATATTCAGGCACATCTTCGCTATCCGGAAGATCTCTTCAGCGTACAGGCCGACGTTTACCGCACCTATCACATGACTGATGTCACCGAGTTTTATAATCGCGAGGACTTGTGGGCATGGCCGCAGGAAATCTTTGACGATGATACTGTACCCATTGAACCCTATTATGTGCTGATGCAGCTGCCAGGCGAAGATCGCTTGGAATATGTGCAAATCTTGCCTTTTACGCCAGCGAACCGCGAGAATATGATTGCCTGGATGGCCGCACGGAGTGACCGGGACGTCTATGGACATAAGATCGTTTATGAATTTGGCAAGGACACGCTACTCTTTGGCCCCAAGCAGATCGAGGCACGTATTGATCAAGACCCAATGATCAGCGCGCAATTGAGTCTTTGGAATTCGCAAGGCTCTAGTGTGATTCGGGGCAATTTGTTGGTCATTCCAATCGCGGGCAGCCTGCTCTATGTGGAACCACTCTATCTACAATCGGCTACTGGACAGATCCCTGAGTTGCAGCGGGTGATTGTTGCCACGGTTGACGAAGTGGTCATGGCCGAAAATCTAGGATTGGCCTTGGCCGAACTTTTTGGCAATGAGGTGTTGACGGCTCCAGCCTTGGCGGAACTGGCGACGTTTGGTGGTGAGGATGTCAGCGTGATTACTGAAACAGGTAGTGGTGCAGAGAGTGGCGCTACGACTGTGGAAGAACTTATTATTGAGGCCAATCGCGCCTTTGAACAAGCGCAGAGATACGCCCAAGAAGGAAATTGGGCAGGCTACGGTGAAGAAATTGCCGCGTTGGAGGAAACACTGGCGAGGCTGGCGGAGTTGACAGGCGTGCAGATTGAACCAACTCCTGAGGCAGAATCAGAGGTATCCGATGCCGGAGAATTACCAACCCCCGGCCCGACTGTCGAGCCAGAATCTCAGCAGTAGGCTTAGGCACGCTTTAGGGCAGCTTAAATTGCGCTTAACCTTGAATGTCATACAATCTGCTATCGGCGCATTCCATTCAGACTCTCTAGGAGAACCAACTTATGATCGAAGAGAAATACCAGTTGATCAAGCGTGATTCACACCCACATGCAGCTCATTGGCGCAGGGCGACGGGTCGTGCGGGCTGGATTATCGCCATAGCCCTCGTATTGGTGTCGGGAGCACTGTATGGGCCCGTGTTGTGGGAAGGAGCGCGGGTGACTGCTGAGCCTGAAGTTGCTGCGCCAGCCATAGTTGGAACGGGTGCGCCGGTCCGTCAGGAAGTGGCTTCATTGGTGAATGACCAGGAAGTATTGGCCGATCTGTATGACCAGATTGCGCCTTCTGTCGTCCATATCCAGGTTGTGAGTGAAGCTAGGGAGATCTTCCCTGGCTTTGGTCTGCCGGAAAATGGGGGTGAACCGCAGTTAGAGCAGAGCCTGGGTTCGGGTTTTATTTATGATGATCTTGGGCATATTGTGACGAACAATCATGTGGTCGAAAGGGCTCAGGAGGTTTTGGTTCTCTTTAGCAATGGGTACTGGGCCGATGCGGAAGTCGTTGCGACCGATCCCCAATCTGATTTGGCTGTGATCCGGGTGACTCCGCCGGACGGTGTTGAATGGCAACCGCTGTCATTGGCAGAGCCGGATGCACTGCGTGTTGGTTACATGGTAATCGCCATTGGCAATCCCTTTGGTCTGGATGGCACGATGACCACTGGAATCGTGAGCGCTATGGAACGTGGCGTTCCTATCGGTGAGGGTGAGTTTGCCAACTATACCTTGCCTGATGTGATTCAGACCGACGCTGCCATCAATCCTGGTAACTCTGGCGGGCCACTGCTGGATCTTGCGGGAAATGTAGTCGGTATTAATTTTGCCATTCGTTCGCAGATCCAATCGAACACGGGCGTTGGCTTTGCGATCCCGGTTTCAATTGTGAGCCGCGTGGTTCCTGCCTTGATTGAGGATGGGCGTTATGCCTATGCCTACTTGGGTCTTTCTGGTACTTCAATCAACCCGATCTTAGCCAGGGCGCTGGATCTGCCCGATAATCAACTGGGTATCTATGTGGCGGAGGTGATCCCTGGCGGCCCCTCTGAGGAGGCTGGAATTCTCGGCGGGAGTGAAACTATTACGGATGAGAATGGTCTTGAGTTTGCGGCAGGTGGCGATATTATCACTGCGGTTGATGGGATGCCTGTGCAGCGTTTTGAAGACCTGGTGAGTTTCCTGGTGACAGAGGCAAGCCCTGGGCAGGTAATCACGCTGACTGTCCAACGCGAGGGGGAGACCTTGGAGATTCCGGTGACTTTGGGTGAACGCCCGTCTGGCAGTGCGGAAGCTACGCCGGAATTGCCAGATGAGAATGGCGTTAATGCTCGTGAGGCGATTGAGATTGCTACAGCCGCAGCTGAGGAAGAACAATTGCTTACCGGCGACATCGTGGAGCGGATTGCTTCTCCCGATGTGATTGATGGCGTTGATGTCTGGGTGGTGGAATTGGTCACGGAAAATGAGACTGTGGTGGTCACGGTTGACACGTTAACCGGAGAGGTCATCAACCTTGAGGTGCGTTAGGGCGAGGCACGTTCAGAGAGAGTAGGTTAAGACCGCAATGATGGAAGCAAGGGGCGATGGCGAAGGCTGTCGCCCCTTTTGATATTCTGACGATGTTCCGGTGTGGAGAACTCAGATACGCTGTCATTCCTCCCACTGGGAGGAATGACAATCTCTTTCGGTTGGGTAGGTAGCAACGTAAGTTGACTATAAGGAAGGAGAGCGATGCGGGCAAGAATTGTTGATTGGTCGCTGTTGATCCTGGTGTTGCTTGGGGTTGTTACAGGGCTTTGCTCCTTCCTGGTGGGCGATCCTCAAGGACGGCTGCTCTTTATTGCCCACGGTGCATTGGGCTTGGCACTCGTTGGCGTGTTGGTGGCAAAGTTGCGCCGTGTAACACCGCTGGTGATTTCGTCCAGGCACTGGCGCTTGGCGATGGTTGCGGGGGTGCTCACAGCAATTGCCGCGTCAGTGACGGTGGGACTTGGGCTGTGGTGGGCGGTGGTGCAAAGCCCAATCGACTATCCAAATGGGATGATTCTGCACACGACGGCAGGCTTTGTCTTGCTCGGTGCTTGCCTATGGCATCTGCTACTCCGCTATCGTCCCTTAACTCAGCGTGATGTGCGGGACCGGCGCTCATTGTTGCAATTGATGGCAATTTTGGTAGGAGGCGGCGCACTTTGGGCCGGTGTGGAAACAGCGCAACATGCCGTGGGGACACCAGGAAGCCGCCGCCGTTTTACCGGCTCGCGGCTGGCGAGTGATGTCGTGGGGGAGCCATTTCCGGTCACGATGTGGATGCTCGACCGGCCTGGGCCTGTTGATTTTGAAGCGTATGTGCTGGAGGTAAGCGGGGTAGTGAATAGTCCATTGCGCTTTGATATGGCTGAGTTGAGCCAACTGGCGCAAAGTACGTTGCGGGCGACATTGGATTGTACGGGCGGCTGGTATTCTGAGCAGGTGTGGAGCGGCATATCAGTTGGGGAGTTGTTGGCGCAAGCACAACCCCAGGCGACTGCGCGTTTTGTGCGCTTCCGGTCGGTGACGGGCTATCGCTGGAGTTTGCCTTTAGCTGAAGCTGCGAACACCATTCTGGCAACTCATGTGGGTAATGCTGCACTTAGCCACGGTCATGGCGCTCCACTGCGGCTGGTGGCTCCTGGGCGGCGTGGCTTTCAGTGGGTGAAGTGGGTAGCCGCAGTAGAGGTGTTAGAGCGGCCCGATGTGGGGCAATGGGCCGCGATCTTTACTAGTGGCCTAGATTCTATAGCGTAGATTCTGGGGCTTAGGTTCGTTTAGATCAGGTCTAGCTGCGGTCTAAGACTATCTGTGGCAGCAATAGGTCTTCCTGGTACTTGATGACAGGCTCGACAGCGTGCTTCATAGCTTTCACTGCCACCAACGAGGATGATCGGATCATCATAGCGCGCAGGGCGGTTGTCTATGAGGCGTTGGGTGCGGCTGGCATCGGCACCGCAGACCACACAGATGGCATGGAGTTTATCTACACGTTCTGCCAGCGCTAACAAGAGAGGCATTGGGCCAAAAGGTTCGCCGCGGAAGTCTAGATCTAGACCAGCGGCAATGACCCGTTTGCCACGATTTGCCAACGCAGAGCAGATGTCTGCAATTGTCCAGTCAAAGAATTGGACTTCATCAATGGCAACTATGTCAGTGCTGTCTTTTACTTGCTCGAGGATTTCTATGGCGGTGGAGGCAACTACTACATCCTCACGGGCGACGCCACTGTGGGAAGCAACGCGTTCAAGACCATAGCGATGGTCAATATAGGGCTTGAAAAGCTGCACTTTACGCCGCGCGATTTCTGCACGACGGATGCGACGTAGAAGTTCTTCGGTCTTGCCACTAAACATCGAGCCGCAGACCAGCTCAATCCAGCCACCAGTCGGTTGGTGTTGTATCATGATTTATTTGCCGGTTGGTGTAAAGCGACAACGCATGCGCTGCCTGGGATGGTGAAGTAGTTTGTAGAATTAAGTATTTGTCAGCAGTAGTAAGCAGCAGAAGTAATCACTAAATTTAGATTGGTCTGGAAGAAACAGACAGGGCAGAGACGTTGGCCTCTGCCCTGTGCATTATACTATATCAACCCCGGCTGGCACAGCCAAGGTATGAAGATTAGACCTTGATGTCGTACTTTGCCAGGACCTCGGCGGCGGCAGCCTCCGGGTCATCACCGCGAGCGCGCGCCTTGCGGGCGGCTTCTTCAGCCTCGCGACGGGCGGTCATTTCAATTTCGCGGCGAGCGCTTTCGCTCTGGCGGCGTTCAAGACGCTTCATAAAGCGTTCGACCTGACCCGCAGTGTCCACGATGCGCTGCTCACCCGTGTAGAAGGGATGGCATGTGCTGCAAACATCGGTACGGATTTCAGGCACGGTGCTACCAGTGGTCCAGGTGGCACCACAGGAGCAAATTACCCTCGCCTCAGCATAATATGTCGGGTGGATATTGGGCTTCATCTCTTAATTCGCCTTTTCCGGGTGCACGCTAATCTGCTTCTTGCTACCACGCGCCCATTCAAATGTCACAAAACCATCGCTTTTGGCGAAAAGCGTATCGTCCTTACCAATACCCACGTTGAGGCCCGGATAGAACTTGGTACCCCGCTGGCGCACAATAATGCTGCCTGCGGTCACGAACTCGCCGCCAAAGCGTTTCACGCCCAGTCGCTGGGCATTCGAATCACGATTGTTGCGGCTAGAGCCGCCGCCTTTTTTATGAGCCATTGTTGACTTCTCCTTTATAACCCCCTGCGGGTAAATGCATAACCCTGGGTAAATATTCCAGTGGACTTTAGGCGTTAATGGACTCGATTTGGAGGCGAGTCAAATACTGGCGATGTCCCTTGCGCACGCGAATGCGCTTCTTGGGGCGATAGCGAAATACCATAATCTTGTTGCCCCGATATTGACCTGTAATCTTGGCGACGACAGTTGCCCCAGCGACGGTTGGTTGTCCAACTTGAACGTTGTCGCCATTGGCTACTAAAAGGACGTCGTCAAGCGTTACGGTCGACCCGACCTCTCCATCCAACTTCTCTACTTCCACCACATTACCGACGGCAACACGATATTGCTTGCCCCCGGTCCGAATCACTGCATACATTTGATTTCTCCCTCTCTACGCCGCGTTCAGGTGATAGTAAAGAAGCCTGAATCTTTCGGAGCGGCTTGTGCCGCATGGGATGCGGACACAATTTGTTTTTTACAGGATTTTGCCCGGCAACGGACTCAGTCGTCCTGGGATTACTAGCGAACTCTAGGTGGTGCAGTTACATTCGCCTAAGAGTCCACAAAAGCAAATTATACTCTAGTGAGGGGCAAAAAGTCAAACTAGAAAGCTGTTCTACACAGAAAAAGATTGACAAACAAGAACATAAGTGCTAATTTGGTGGAGAAGTTAGGTTGTAAACGAGAAGCTGTGGATAGGCCCGGTTCGTGGTGAGAGTGCAACCCATCCATATACTCCATCACCAAGTTGCTCCTGAATAAAATGCGCATCCAGTATGAGACTAGGGGGCTGTTGGTGTTTGGCAATGAGGGTGGTGATGGCACTGATCCGTTCTGCCTGACTGCCAGTTACTTCATAGACAAGGCTTTCGGGTACGCGATGGGTGCTGCATCCCATTTGGCTCATGCTAATTGCTAGAAATAGCCAGCCCATCAGCATGTATCTAATTGTAGACATAGGTGCACATGTAGTGTAGCGTAGATATTCGGGCAGATGAAGTGCAGAAGTTGTCAATTTGGGTCTTAGTGTTGCGTTTTGGTGCCTACACTGGAAGTTTCTTACTGACCAGCGTAGACAAATCGTAGTTTAAGAGGTATACACTGGACAGACGTGCGTTGACAAACTCGTGTAGAGTAGTGGTAGAATACGCGGCCAGTTGGCTTGTATATGGGGCCTTGTAATGACAACAAGCAATGCATTCGCCCCAGCATTCATGTGGTTTTATCAATTCCAGTTTGGGTATGTGAATCTGTAACAACAAGGAGAGAACAACAATGGCTTTTACCTATAAAAACTCCAAGGGCAACGAGTACATCTTGCACTCACGGCAAACCACGCTCAAGAACGGGGCAAAGCAGACCATTTACTTCTTTGCGAAGGAAGCAAAGGAT
>CAMPHP010000105.1 GCA_946885925.1 uncultured Litorilinea sp. | reverse complement strand
TGTCTAAAGGGGGTGCCGACCCCGACGCGAGGTTGCCTTGCTGGTTGTGCGACTGGCCATGCAGCAGGCCGTCAGCGCGATGCCTGGCGCTTCGACGCCGCTTCCTGCTGGCGCTTTGCCTCCTCGGCTAGTTCTGGGGCTGAGAGCGCACCGTCAGAATGGTAGGTGTGGCAGTGAAAATCGCCGCCATACCAGCCAGGTTGTGGATTAACAACACGATGTAGGTCGAGTGCAAATAGGTCGGACATAGCTTTCTCTCTAGGTGGTTGGGTTGTGGCAGTAGCGTACCATCAGGCCCAGAGCGTGGCAAAGTATAGAAAGCCATATAGAGGTAGTAGGCGGATCGACCGCTAATCATAGGTGTACTATCACTGAATGCTGGAACATATCTCTTTACATCAAGGTCTTATAATCGTAGTCTTAGGATTGGGAGCTTATTGAGGTGGCGGTCCTTGATATTCTCTTGTAGACTCAAGATTCCGCCACAGGGTTTGAAAACCAAAGAAAGACGGCGTGTCTCATTTTTGCGTCAGCGCTTAGGGATGCTGGCACAATGACAAGCCAAAGAAAGGAGCAACCGATGTTGCATAAGAAAGTCCTGGGGATTGCACTCGCTGTATGGATGGCGTTGAGTGGATGTACCTTTACTATCCAGCCTGAACCAGGCGCGAGTGGAGATACTATCCCTACCGCGCAGGCAGAAGCCACTGCGCCTTCTGCTGAAGTAACGCCAGGCGCTGATAGTGGTGAGGAACCTACTGGAGAAGCCGCTGCTATGGATAATGAACTGGCCGGCACAACTTGGCAGTGGGTTGAAACTGCCTATGGCGATGGTAGTGTGGTGACTGCCGCTGATCCCAGCCGCTATACCTTGACCTTCAATGCCGATGGCACGCTTTCGGCGCAAGTGGATTGCAACGGCGGCTCTGGCAGCTATACACTGGATGGCTCGAGTTTAACCCTTGACCCGCTGGTGACAACGCGCATGGGCTGCCCTGCTGGTTCCCAAGGCAGTGTCTTTACCAAGGATTTGGAGGCAGTTACCACCTACATGATTGAGGATGGCAACTTGCATCTGTCACTGGCAATGGACAGTGGCATTATGGAGTTTGCCCCTGCTCAGTAGGTAAAGGGATAAAATAGGGCCCGATTGACGTAGGTTTTTCTACATCAATCGGGCCCTAAACTTGTTTGGACACCTACACGCGGCGCATGGCACGCACGGGGTTTTGTTGGCGCACGCCAAAGCCGACAGCCTGATATTCTTCCCATGTTGCAAGCAGACCATCGTGCCAGGAGAGAGGACGCCAGCCCAGTTCATGGCGCGCCTTTTCGCTGCTAAAGTGCCAATCGTGACCTGCTAGATCCAACAGTGCTGGAGGTAGTGCATTGGTCAGCTTGGCCCAAAAGAGGGGCATAGTGCGGCTGACTGGCGGTTTGCCCAAAACTTCGGCAACAGTTGCCCATAGTTCAGCCCAACTGGGCGTGTCGCTCACCAATAGATAGCCCTCACCCGTACGCCCGTGCTCATGTGCCAATGTGATACCCTGCACCGTATCCTTGAAATAGGAAACGGGGAGACGGTTGTCGCCCTTGCCAGGGATTATCGCCGGTTTGCCGGTTGCCATCCGTAGCAGTGTTGGCTGTGCCAACCCTCCCTGACCGGGCATCCGTACATAGCCATATCCCACACCAGGATAGACCAATTTAACGGGAATGCCTTTGGCAGCATACTCGTGTGCAATCTCATTGGCAGCCTGTTGGCTCTTGACCCACACTGAGCGGATGCCGCCTGGTGCGCTATTGAGTTCGTCTGCGGCTTCCTCGCCACGCGTTGGCCCCAAGACCGCTGCATTGCTTACCTGGACAACACTGGCAACGTGGAGATCTTGCGCGGCTTGGAGGACATTGCGCGTACCCTCACGCTGGATGCGCCAGAGTGCGGCCTCGCTTGTGTGCTCTGGCGCATCGATCAGGTGGCAAACGCGGTCACAGCCAGTGATGCCCTTGCGGACAGCCACCGCATCCGTAATTTCGCCGCGGATAAAGGCCACACTGGGCAGTTCCAGCCCAAAGCGGTTGCTCTCGGTTTGCATCAACAGACGCACTGCCTCGCCCTGATGTACCAATTCACGCACCAAAACGCGGCCCAGGTCTGTTGTTGCGCCCGTGATGAAGGTGGTCATTGCCCCTCCCCCATCATCAATTTTCTCTCCATTTGCTGGTGAGCCAGGCTGCGCTGCGGCCCCTGGATTGTTTAGCCCTTGTCTGGGAATTTCCGCAATGACAAGCGCACATGTCAATTTATTCAGCTTATGCCCTAGATGGGGTAAGCTGCTTACCGGGAGGTCATTATAGACAGGAGAGGGCATGTAGGCAAATCAACTAAGGTTTGGCCCTGATTGGTCTAAAAATTCTTCCTGCAATCCCTATAAAACGGCAAAAAGGTGGCAAAAGGATTCCATTTGACCCTTTTTGCCGCTTACATTCTTCGTGTCTATATTGTAATTTCTATATCGCAATTTCTATATCGCAATTTCTATATCGCAATCTGGTTCTAACGGGACCGTAATTTGGTACAAGAAGAGATGGCGGCGTTCCGGCCTCCGGCGCGAGATGCGTCCATAAACGGGGATTTGGTGTCTTAAAGCCAGGAAATATGCTATAGTGACATTGCTAGACTCCCTTCTTATCACACTGGCAGAAGGGATCACTTCACTACGTGCAGCGTGACAAACTTGAATAGACGACTTACCCTATGGCCTTTGCATGAGTGACACACCATCTTCGCCCACCTCCGTGCATCCTTCGTCTCCGCTAATGACTCGTCTGACCGGGCGCAAAGGCAGCCGTCTTTTGGTTGCCTTGCTAGCTGTGTGGATCGTTCTTGTTACCTTTGGCGCTCAAGGCACAGCATGGGTGCAGGCAAGTTTGGACACGCAACCTGGCGACCTTGGTCCCTGGTGGCGCGCGTCACTGGTCCAAGCTGTGCTGATTGGTCTGCCTCTGCTGCCCTTGGCTTGGCGCTGGCGTGCGCAGCGTTATCGCGCTATCTTCCGAAGTTGGGCATGGGCAGTGGGCTATGGGGTGCTGCTTGCCCCTACGCGGATGTTGCCGCCGGTTGAATCCCAGACCATTGTGCTGTCGCAAGTGGTGTTGACGCTTGGCTATTGGTTGCTGGTGCGTCGCTTTCTGCGTGAACAGTTGCCCATCCCTCCTGCGGGACGAGGATTGGCGTTGCTTGCGGGTGGCGTGGTGGCGTTGCCCTGGCTCTGGGTAGGTGCGTTGGGTTCTCCGTTGGATAGCCTGCTCAATGGCGCACTGGCAGGAATGTTTGGCCTGTTGGCATGGACAATTCTGCAAGTTGCCTGGCTTCCCGTGCAACGGCGTGACCCGCGCCGGCCCCGCCGCGACCGCTGGATCGGGGGATGGGTCTTTGGTGTGCTGCTGTTGATGATGGTGAGCGCGATTAGCTTGAATGGGGCGCAGCTACTGCTCATGCTCATGCTGCCAGCGCTTGCTTGGGTGCTGCTGGCGGCGGGGGCCACTGGTTTGGCGACTGCTCTGGTGCTCGCGCCCCCCTTGTTGCTGATGGATACAGATGCTGTCATCATCCTAGCAAGCGACTGGCTCCTCGCCTATTATCTGCTGGCGGCATTCATAACGCTTGCAATTGGCTGGTTTTTGGGGATGCTGGCGCTGATACCCGAACCTGACCCTGCCCGGGCCATGCCGCGTGATGTCGCGTGGATGGGGGCCGCACTGGCGTTGTTGTTGGTTGGCGTGGTCTACTTTACGCGGGGGGAGCCGGGTTTCTATGGCGACCGCATCTTTATCAAGTTGGCCGATCAAGCGGATTTAGGTGATGCTGCGGCGCAGACTGACCTAGCCGCGCGGCGCAATGCCGTCTATACCACATTGGTCAACCATGCCGATGCCAGCCAAGCAGATTTACGCGCTACGCTAGACCGCTTACGGATTGGCTATACACCCTACTATTTGGTCAATGGGTTGGAGGTTAATGGTGGGCTGTTGATGCGGCTTTGGCTGGAAACGCGGCCTGATGTGGGGGAATTGATGGTAAGCCCACGCTTGCGCCCGGTTGATCCTCTTGAACTTCCACCCGGCGAATTACTTCCGGCTCCCACCACACCACAATGGAACCTGACAAACATCGGGGCGGATCGGGTTTGGCGCGAATTGGGCGTCACGGGCGAGGGCATTGTGATTGGACAGTCAGACTCAGGCGTGCAAGTCGACCATCCGGAATTCGCCGAGCGTTATCGTGGTAAAGGCACTGGTAACGATTACAACTGGTTTGACCCCTGGTATCACTCGTCTGTGCCCAATGATCAAGCCGGACATGGCACCCACACCCTTGGCAGCGTCTTGGGTGAGTCGGTGGGCGTAGCCCCTGGTGCAACTTGGTTTGGTTGCGCCAACTTGGTTCGCAATTTGGGCAATGCTGCATTCTATCTGGATTGTATGCAGTTTATGTTTGCGCCTTTCCCATTGTCAGGAGACCCATGGCGCGATGGCGATCCTACTCGCGCGGCGGATGTGCTGAATAACTCGTGGGGCTGTCCCTATGATGTGGAAGGATGCACGCCAACGGTCTATGCTCCGGCAATGGACGCATTCAACGCAGCCGGGATCTTTGTGGTTGCCTCTGCTGGAAATGAAGGGCCGGAGTGTGGTTCAGTCAGCGCACCCCCGGCCATTTATGAGCAGGTGTTGAGTGTGGGTGCGGTGGATGCGGAGGGGGATTTGGCCGAGTTTAGCAGCGTAGGCCCGGTCACTGTGGATGGAAGCGGGCGGATCAAACCTGACATCCTGGCCCCAGGCGTTGATGTGTTGTCGGCATGGCCGGGAGGTGGTTACAGTATCGCTTCCGGTACTTCGATGGCAGGCCCCCATCTGACAGGGGTCGTGGCTTTGATGTGGTCGGCGAATCCTGCCTTGCGTGGTGATATAGAGCGTACGAGGGCAATCTTGCTAGAGAATGCGCGCCCATTTGACGGTAACCTCGATACAATTTTCCCATCTGAAGACGCTCCCGCGCCGAATCAGCCCGTGACAGATCAGGTGGTGGATGCGGGGATGCCTGTGCTTGGGTGGATGGGTGCTGAAAGTGCTGATAGCTGTCTGGCCCGTACTAACTTGGACGTAGTTCCCAACCCTGTGGCTGGCTATGGGATTGTCGATGCTTTTGCCGCGGTGCAGGCTGCGTTGGAGGTGGAGTAGGTAGCCGCGTTGTAAACAAACTCTGTAAACAAAAAGTGTTTTTGAGCTATGTTCTAACCGATAACTGAGAAGTGGGAGCGTATGGATTCGCGAGCTTTACTTGACTATTTCAATGCACGCCAAACGGAAATGTTGAGCGTAATCGAGCAACTGGTGACGCAGGAGACGCCAAGCAGCGACAAAGCGCGCTTGGATGCCTTTGCTGAATTTTTGGCGCAACGTTTGCGCTCCGCTGGAGCTACGGTTGAAATCTTGCCCAATGCCGAGCGAGGCAACCATGTGCGCGCTCGTTTTGGCCCAAGTTCTGATGATGGCGTCAAGCCTGCCTTAATCCTCTGTCACTATGATACGGTTTGGGCTGTAGGCAGTCTGGCGACCCATCCCTTCCGAATCGAAGAAGGCAAAGCCTATGGGCCAGGCATTTTTGATATGCAGAGCAGCCTGATGCTGGCGGAGTATGCTGCGCGTGCGGTGCGTGATCTAGGGATTAACCTGCCGCGGCCTGTGACCATCCTGATTACGTCTGACGAGGAAGTGGGCAGCCCCACCTCGCGCACCTTGATTGAGGAGGAGGCGCTCCGCTCGGCCTATGTCTTGGTGATGGAGTCACCCCTTCCGGGTGGTGTGCTCAAGACAAGCCGCAAGGGAGCAGGTACTTTTGTACTTGAGATAACAGGGCGTGCGGCCCATGCTGGGGTAGAGCCAGAGCGGGGGATTAGCGCCATTCAAGAATTGGCGCACCAGATCCTCAAAGTGCACGAGCTGACAGATATGGAGCAGGGAACCACTGTCAATGTGGGCGTGGTACAAGGTGGAACAGTCTCTAATGTGGTGGCTGCCCATGCAATGGCTAAGATTGACGTGCGTTCGTGGACACAGCCGGAGGCAGCTCGACTCTCGCAAGCCATTTTGGGGTTGACGCCCGTGACACCAGGTGCCATGCTAGAAGTAAAGGGCGGTTGGAACCGTCCGCCGTTGGAGCGCACTGCTACCGCAGAACTCTTTGCCAAGGCTCAGGCGATTGGACGAACGCTGGGGCTGGAACTGGACGAAGGAGGCACGGGTGGCGGTAGTGATGGTAACTTTACGGGTGCGCTCGGAATTCCGACGTTGGATGGTCTAGGTGTACCCGGTCATGGTGCCCATGCCGACCATGAACATATTGAAGTTGACCAGATTGCAGGGCGGGCTGCGCTGCTTGTGGCATTGCTAGCGCAACTTTAATCATTGGAAACAGTCATCGTATAAGGTAGACATAACTTTCCGGGCAGGATCGCGGTGGAGGCGCGCCTACTGCCCGCTTACTTATCCGTCTTCTGAACAAACTTAGAACTGGGAGGTAACCAGCGATTCGCATGATGAACTGTATTCCTCGTCGAGAACTTATGCAGCCCCAGCCCCAACGCACTCTTTGGCGTATGGGGACGTTCATTGGCTCTTTTGTGGGGATTATCGCGATGGTCCTGCTCTGGGTACAGCCAGTGGCTGCCCAAGCGTCAGGGCCAGTTTATGCATTACCAGGTACCTTGTCACGCGCCTTTAACAGCAGTTATGACACCATTCTGACCACCCAAACTGGTGTTCAATATGGATTGGTGGGCCAGACGCCTGATATTGAGACCACGATTGTACAACTGCGCGATCAGGGTGATGGCGTGCTGGTGAAGGTTTGGGGAGATCGCTATGATGCCCTGAGCGAAAGTGAGTTGGAGACCATTGTGGTCTTTAGCATCCAGGCGGAGAGTCCCGTTGAGGCGACTGCAACACCTGCACCCACGACTGCTCCCACACAACCTGCTACGCCAGCCGCGCCTACAACACCCGTTGCCGTAGTGGAGCCTGCGGTGGTTAATGTGCGTAGCGGCCCTGGTACCAACTATCCGCCCGTGGGTACGCTGACCTCTGGACAAACTTGCACGATCACGGGACGCAATCAAGAGTCCACCTGGTGGCAATTGAACTGCCCTGGTGCGACAAGCGGTTGGGTCTTTGGTGATCTCTTGGCATTGGCTGGGCCGCTGACGGATGTACCCGTGGCAGAGGTTGCGCCACCTCCTGCGCCGACCCCCACGCCAGCCCCACCAGTGACCTATGCCAACTGGCAATCTTCTTTCTTCTCCAACCGTGACTTGAGTGGTACGCCAGTGCTTGTGGCGGATTTGCCCAATGTCAACTTTAATTGGGGAGATGGCGCGCCTGGGGGCGCTGTTCCTGCCGACAATTTCTCGGCGCGCTTCGAGCGCACGCTGAACTTCAACTATGGCACCTATGAGATTGCATTGACGGTGGATGACGGGGCACGGCTCTATATCGACAATCAGTTGGTGATTGACGATTGGCAGGTTGGCTCGGCGCGTACACGAGTGACGCGCCAGGTGCTATCTGGTGCACGACGCTTCCGGATCGAGTATTTTGAGGCAACCGGCAACGCCCAAATCCAACTCAATTATAACTTGGTCAGTTCGAGCGAAGCATGGCAAGCCACATACTTTAACAACACTTATTTGCAAGGTCCGGAACTGCTGACTCGTGGTGAGCCGCGCGGGGGCAGTTATGCGCTGGATTACAACTGGGGCCGGGGCGTACCTGCTGCTGGGGTGCCTGCTGATGAGTGGTCAGCGCGTTGGATCGGCACATTCAATTTTGAGGGAGGTGATTACCGCTTTGTCGCCAACGTAGATGATGGCATTCGTGTCTACATAGACGGTATTCTTATCCTCAATGAATGGCTGGCTGGCTACAATGCCAATGTCACCAATACGTTCCACAATCTTGGCGCTGGCAATCACCAGATCGTTGTGGAGTATCAAGAGTTAGCGGGTGATGCGATTGTACGCCTCTGGTGGGAGCGAATCAGTGGCGGCAATTCAGGAGGTAATAGTGGGCGTCCGCGCGATGAGTAGCCGATTAGCAACTAAAGGGTCTTAG
>CAMPHP010000104.1 GCA_946885925.1 uncultured Litorilinea sp. | reverse complement strand
GCCTGCCGGAGCGCATCCAAGAGGCTGAGCGTTTGGCTCAAGAGACGGCGCAGTTGGAGGCGACGCGTGACCAACTGCAAACGCAGTATCAGAACGCAGCCGCCAACTATGATGACAAAGCCTATGACCAGGCCGTTAGCCGGGAACAAGAACTGCAGCGTGAAGTGGGAACCCTGCGCGGCCAACTTGAATATTTGGAAAAGAGCCAGAGCCAAGCTGCCCGCGAATTAGCTGATTTGCACGCATTGACCTTGAATGTAGCCGCGGCTGAAGCCAAAATGAAGCGCTTGCAGGATGAGGAAGAAGTGCTGGAGACGATTCGTGGCAAGATACGCCAAGCCGGGCCTTATATCAGTGCAACGTTGAATCGCCAGATCAGTGATGGGGCGCGCCAAATCTTTAGTGATTTGATGCAGGACTATAGCCGCCATCTGTCCTGGAATGAGGATTATAGTATTAGCCTTGAGGTGGATGGGCGAGAGTGCACCTTTAGCCAGCTATCGGGTGGCGAGCAGATGAGCGCGGCATTGTCTGTGCGTTTGGCGCTGCTGCGCGAGATGAGCAGCATTGATATTGCCTTCTTTGATGAACCCACGGCGAATCTGGATGAGGCGCGTCGCGAGGCACTGGCACGCCAGATCCTGCAAGTGCGCGGCTTCCAGCAGTTGTTTGTCATCAGCCACGATGATACCTTTGAGCAGGCGACGCAAAACCTGATCCGTGTCGAACGGATCGCTGGGACTAGCCGCGTTAGTTTGGGGTAGGGGCCGGGCTTCTGTGCCAGCCCGTTGCCTGCCTTAAGCGCGGCCTACACCCGCCCGCGCAAAAGCAGCCAGTAGGGCAGGAAGCCATAGTACCAGGCGAGCCACAGCGACAGGCGCAGTCCATGCAGCCCATCGCGCCAGCCACGCAGGCTGATAAAGCGGCGGCGAAATTCGCGCAAGGGCTGTAGGATGAAGTTATGTGGGCGGGGCGTAATGCCGCGTGCGCGAAGATTCTGCGCTTCAAAGCGCGCATAGCCTGGTTGCTTGGCGTGGAAGTGGGACCAGTCCCGGTAGTTGTAGTGGATCAGCGGTTGCTGCATGTAGCGTTCCCGCCCTTCGACTTTAACCACCTCGTGAACGGCGCGCGGGGTATAGTGCGCCGTTCCACGTCGCAAGAGCCGCAACTGGTAGTCGGGATAATAACCACTGCCGCGCGTCTCATGTCCAGCAATAAAGTTGCGCCGAGGCAACCAGTAGCCATTGACCGGCGGTTGCGCCTCGGCATCTGCCTCAAGTCGTTGGCGAATCTCTGCCGCTAATTCTGGTGTTGCGCGCTCATCGGCATCTACGAACAAAATCCACTCAGCCTGAATCGTGTCTAACGCAGCTTGGCGTTGGGTGGGATAGTTGTCAAAGGGACGCTGGACCACAAGCGCCCCTGATTGCGCCGCCAAGTCGACAGTCCTGTCAGTTGACCCCGAATCCCAAACAACAACCGCATCGACCCAATCACGCAGCGCCGCGATGCACGCGGCGATATGCGCGGCCTCATTCTTGGTCAAAATAACCGCGACCAAGTAGGGGTTATCAGCGTTAGAAGCGGGTGATGGTGGCATAAGCAGCGAGTTCGCGGGCAGTTTCTTGACCCGTGCTGACGCCCTTGGCAAAGCGTTGGCGCGCTTGATGGCTGCGCCACGCACTTCCAAGATGGACCAGCAGCCGGAGTGCTAGGGAATAGCCCGGAGGGTAGGAGGAGGCGTGTTTGGTATAGAAGCGGAAGCGGCTGCGCCAGAGACGTTCGTAGGAATCCCAGCGTGTTTGGCGGCTGCTCTGTCCCTCGTGGTGGATGATTGGGGCTGTGGGCAGCGCATAGACACCCCACCCCGCCTGGTGCATTCGCAGCGCCCAATCCATCTCTTCGCAGTACATGAAGTAATTGTCATCCAGCCCGCCAATGTCATTGATGGCCGCGGCGCGCACAAGCATGGCTGCACCGAGCACAAAATCCACAGGGAACGGGGCTTTGGATTGCCATAGAGATGAAGGATAGCGCCCATTCAAGCGGCTGTCGCGCAAACGCTGTGTGCCAGGCAGACCGATTAGCGGGAAGAAGTCTAGGGCGACTTGGGCAAGCGATGGAAAGTGAAAGGCCCCATGTTGGAAACTCCCATCGCCATAACGTAGGTTTGCCCCGATCATGCCTGCACGAGGCAATCGCTCCAACCATGCCGCTAGTTCTACCAATGCATCGCCCACAACTTCAGCATCGGGGTTGAGCAGCAGCAGCGCATCGGGCGACCTGTGAGATGACCCTTCGGGTGACAAGGCACGCGGAGCAGGAGCAAAGTTTGTGGCTGCGTTAGGCGGGGATACCTTCAAGCCTAATGTGTAAAGCGCCAGGTTGTTGCCACCTGTAAAGCCTAGATTGGTGGGAGACGCAATCAGCGTGACTTGGGGGAATTCGCGCTCAACCATTGCCGCGCTTTGATCCTGACTGGCATTATCCACCACCACAACCGTTAGATCTGTGTTTGGTGGGCGGCGCGCGTGAAGCACGCTGTTCAACGATTGGCGCAGGAGGTCACGTGTATTGTAATTGACAATGATCACCGCAATTTCCATCTGCGCGCTGGCCCTTATGGTACACCGATTTCAACGGTAATTCGATTGATGTCGTTATTAACGACCGCAACCCCCTGGTGAATCAATCCACCACCCCAAAAGATTGTGCCGAGCGGCGGCGGCTGGTCAATGGTGATACAGCCACTCACTTTGCCCGTCTTGCCAGGCATCAGATACCATTGTTCTACGCCATTCACCAGTCGCATCTCCAAGTCTTCCTTGCGCCCAATCGCCCAGCGGAAGGGAAAGTCTACCCCCGTCGTATCATAGTTAATACCAAAACGCCAGACACCATGTTGTTGGCCCCAACTTTCGTCAACAGTGGCGGCGAGTGTGTTGTAATTTTGGCTAAAAAGATATTCTTGTCCAGGCCAAGGGCCACTGGTGCGGATGGGGACAGTGCCAATGTTGGTGACATAGGTTGTGAAGCAAAGTTTCTGATTGAGCATCATGGTCACCACGCGGCCCGCCTCGCCTTCCCATTGAATCTCACCCTTGGCAACTTCGGCGCGCGGTTTACCTCCCTCGTCAATGGTCAAGGTGCGTTCGACACGTACCGCGTTACCCGCTGTATCGCGTGCTTCGCCAATCAGGGTATAGGTGCCATCGGGCGGTGGTTCAGCGTTGCGATCAACATCTGCTTCATAGCGATATTCGTGATAGCCTTTCTCCGTGGGTTTGGCAATGCCTGGAGCTTCTGCAATATAAAAGCGGACACCAGGTTCGGCAGGGTCAACTAAGTAGAGCGAGATGTCATTAACATCTTCGGTCAAGAAATAGCTAACGCTGACCTCATCATCAATGCCATCTTGGTTGGGGCGGAAGACGTCGGGAACAACGGCAAAATTGTGCAATTCAGGTATTGTCGTGTCCGCGTCCGTGAGGGTGATCGTCCCCGTAATGCTCGTCACCTCACCGTTGTCCTCTTTACCCTCGATCACCCACGTATACGTGCCATCGGGCAAGACCCAACTGAGGATTTCTTGAGGGCCATAGTCGGTCTCGACCGTTCTTGGCTCCTCAACCGCGCCCCCCCAAAAGACGCTGTAATCACCAGGAGAACGGCGGCGTTCGTCGCGAAAGTAGAATCGCTCCCCTTCATCATTTTCAAAATAGATGCTGACCGCAGCCGGGCGGCGCAGGCTGTAGAGGATTTCCGTCACGTCCTGCACGCCGTCGGCATTGGGACTAATAGCGTCGGGCGTGACTTGAACATCATAGAGCAGCGGCCCCATGGCAAGGTCGAGTTGACCGCAGCCGCTTAGAAGCATCAGTGCCAAGAGTGCAGGGCCAAGCCGTGCGAGCCAGGTGGCAAGGTAAGTTCGGTTCATAATGGGTGAGTGTAGCAGATAGAGGGAAGAATTCCCAAGCACACGAGGCTCCAGGGTACACTAGGTTCAAGCAAATTAGTTCAAGATTAGGGTTGTACTGTGACCACACCTAACTCGATGAGGTCGCGACCATCGGCTGTGAGCAGGCGCGGGAAGTCGCTGGCATTGGCGTCATAGACCGCAGCGGCGAGCCGGTAGTCGCCTGGATTTTCTGGCGTATTGATAAAGACAGTCTGAAGTTCGACCTGTCCGGGCAGCCAATTGCTCGAACCACCGGGTAGGGGTAGATCGGCTTGCGCGGCCAGCGCGCCCGTTTCATCCAGCCATTGGATTGACGCGGTATAGTCGGAGCGCATACGCCCTACGGCCTGCCACACCAGCGTCACCGCCAGTTGTTGATTGGCGCGCGGGCTGATCTGCAATGGTTCGATAATGCCAAGCAGGTGGAGGCGTTCGCCAAAAACCTCATCAACGGGCGTGTTGTAGGGTGGCGGATTAAAGAGGCGTGAGCTACCTGTGATGCGGAAGGGGACGCGCACCGCCAGACTTTCGGGTGTGGTCATCCCAATCTCCAGCCAATAATTGTCCGCGGGCAGATCAAGAGGCGCACGGAATTCGGCTAAGTCGCGCAGCAATTCGTCATCAGGCCATTGGCTGGTGGGTAAACCTGGACTAATGCGTACGACCTGTTCGCCCAAGATTTCGCCTGTACGCTGTAAGCGCCAGCGCACTCGTAAATTCATATCAATCTCTGGGTTGTCTTCGGCGTACCACTCGAAATTGGCGGCAAAGGCTTGCCCCGGCTCTGCTTGGTCAGCCAACACGGTTACGCGCATAAAGAGATCGGGGATGACCTGAACAAAGGTGAGCGGGTCCATTGTGTCTGGCCCCTTGGCCGCTACAGGAAGGTCAAGGTCTAACGTGGCCTGTCGCCCGACAGGTTGGCCTTCGGAGCCTAGCATATCCACGCCTGAGAGATTGCCGTTGGTGTCGTAGAGACCGAGGCGCACGCGATAATGCCCTGCGAGCGCACCTGGCCCTGCCCACTCCGTTGCGGGAATGCGACCGAGATTGATCTGGTCAGCGCGCCAGCGAAAGGTGGGATAGTCATAGCCCACAGGGCGGCGGTCGCTGATGCCAGCAAAGGGAAAGCCCTCGCCCGTGAAGGTCTCGCCAACGATCTGGAGGTCGGGCATGGGCGTTGGATGCTGGGGATGGAGCTGCCAGTAGAGCAAGAGATCGCCATTGTTCGCCACTTCATAGTCAGCCAAATAGACCATGTTGCCAAAGTTAACGCTATCCTCGCTGACCGCTACGGGGCGCGTCAATATCTGCCCGGCGGAGACCTCGTTGAAATGGCGCAGCCGCACCTGCCAGAATTCTACATCTAGTTCTTCCTCTTTGCCTGCCAATTCCAGTTGCAGCGGGACAAGTTCCATCGGGTCTACAATATCGGCTTGCCACTGGACCAGCCACACATTGTCGTGGTTGACCAATGCGTCGTGCAACGGCCCTGCACTGTCGTTGTAATCCAACACCGCATTAACATCGAGAATTTCAAGGTCGGGTAAGCGGAGCGGCGGCAACTCGGGCGCGTAGTAATTCCAAACCGGCCATGCATGACCACTGACCAAGATAATCAGTGTCTTTTCGCGGTTGTTGTCATTCGTAACGCGATAGCGGACATATTCAATCAGGTTGCGCCATTCGGCTTTGGTAAAGGCTGGGTTTTTGAACCAGTTGCGGTCGGCGTAGAAGAATCCCGTAAAGAGCAGGGCAACGAGGATCAAGGCCACAAGTGATTGAATCCGTACAAAGGGGGTGCGGAAGATGTCGGGCCAATCCCAGCCAGGCAGGCGAATCAGCGCGGCTAACCCTGCACTCCAGAGGATTAATAGACCGGGCAGCGCAATCATGACATAGCGCGGATTGAATTTGGGCGTGATAAAGGCCAGCAGCAGGATGGCGGCAATGGGCAGCACCAGCCACAAGAACGCATAGAGGATGGTGCGCGGCTGAATGGCCCGGCGCACCACAAGGGCTATTATCGAGATGAGGGTCAATACCCCATAGGGCAGCAGCAAGCGAACGGCTTCAGTTTCCAGCACAGTTTCGCCAGAGATAAAGCTGATTGCAATGTGGCGCAGGGCTTCTTGGAACTTGAATTCACCTTCCCAATAACTGCTGTCTACCGAAAAGCGAGTGAGCAGCGCCGTGATCCAGGGCAGGTAGAAGATCAAGACCACCAAATTGGCAATGACAAAGCCCAGGATCGGTCGCCGCGATGGGTAGAAGGGCAGGTCTGGATCGGCATCCAAAGGAAACGGATCTGTACGCATGCGCGGCAGCACATAGAGTTGATCGATGAGATAGGCAATGCCGAGCGATAACAGGAGGAAGAAGGCGAAATAATGGGTATACACCGCGGCAGTGGCGATAAGAATATAGACAACCCAGAAGAGGTTGCGGCGGCGTGAGATGGCTTCTCCCTGAACTACCAAATAGCCCAGCAGCACAGCCAAGGCGGTGAGCATCGTATACATGCGCGCTTCTTGGCTGTAATAGAGCAGGAGGGGATGGAAGGCCGCCAGAGAGGCCGCGAGCAGTCCGGAGATGCGGCGGCGTGTGAGAGCAATTGTGACAACCGCAAGCAAAGGGACAGTCAACACGCCAAAAAAGACCGAGGGAAAGCGCAGGCTCCATTCACTCCATCCTGCGCCGCGTCCCCAAAACGCCACGATGTAGTAATAGAGTGGTGGCTGAATATCATCGGCAGTCCAACGTGTTAATTCGGCAATGCCGCGGCGGGCGACATCGGCTGTTACCCCTTCGTCATACCAAAGGCTCTGCGCGTCGAGGAGGTAGAGACGCAAGATAAAGGCTGCTAAAGTCAGCAAGGCCAAGCCAAAGTAACTGGCGTTGCGAGTGCGTAGCTGCATGGACGATTAGGAAGATTTGCTGCCAAGGTCTGGCCCGACTGCTTCTGGCTCGACCCGCGGCTCGCGTAATAGGGTGTCTACCGGCTGATGCGGGTGGTGGGTCGCATCAAGAGGGTGATCTGCGGCTGTATTAGCAACTGTATTTGCAGCCAGTGCAAGAGAAGATGCATGCTCAAATGGCGCGCTGATCAGGGCCATCACAAGCTCGCCTAGAGTTGTCCAGACACGCATTGCCAACGCAATCACTGTGACTACACCACCGTCGATCTGGGGGGTTAGCAACAGAAACATCGCCCCTTCGCGCACGCCAAAACCACTGGGGGTGATCAGGCTGAGAAAACCAATCACATAAGCGATGGGGTAAGAGGCAATGAGCAGAGGGGCAAAGGTTGCGCGTTCTGCCACGCCATCACCTGCCAGCGCAAAGGTAAGTGCGGCAAAGGCTCCACCCCATATCAGCCAATCTAGTGCCGTCATCAGGATCATTGTCAGGAGCATAGGACTCGTTAAGGAGGCTGCAAGTGGCGGGCGCTTTAACCGTGCCAACGTCCAGTTGAGCAGGGCCACCAACCATTGCGGGCGCAGCAGAAAGGCAACCATGGGCAGCAGGGCAATCCATATCAAGCCGGGTGGCAGTTGGGCGATGAACTGGGCCGCCAGTGAGCGTGTATCGATCCACAAGAAATAGATGACCAGGATAGGGGCAATGGCTAACAAGGTAATGACCTGGAACAAGACCAGGCTGGTAATGGTAACTTCTGGGGCCACACCATAGCGGCGGCTGTAGAGTGTCAGGCTGAGAGGCTGCCAGATGTTACCCGGTATGTAGCGCACGACCGCGCTGAGAAACCAGTTGCGCGCTGCAACCTGATAAGGCAGCTTGCCACCCAAACTCAGGAGTAGGTGCCGCCAGATTTCAATTTCGAGACCCCACCCTGCCAGAGTGAGAAGGATGGCCGCGGCAAACCAACTCCCATCAAGCCGCCAAGGATAGCTGCGCAGAACCGGCCATTGGCTTGATAGGAACCAGCCAATAGCAATTATGGAGAGAAGTAGGACAACAGGTTGTAACCAACCGACAAGACGACGCAGCATAAATTCAGGCTTGGACAAACTATGTGGTACACGACGCCATCTGCCGCGCCGAGGAGCCAAGTGGGTGCAATCTACCATGAAGTGACACTTTTTGCGAATTTGAGTAGGCAGTCAGGAAAACGCTAATGAAGAACAATGAAGAACAAGGTGGAAGTATGCCCGTTGACACCTGCTATCCGTTCCGTTATATTGGGGCTATCCACTGAGTACCGTTGCCCTTTGCCGAAGATAGTACTTAGCCAT
>CAMPHP010000103.1 GCA_946885925.1 uncultured Litorilinea sp. | reverse complement strand
TGTGGCCTCACCTGTAGCTTCGGTGGTGACTTCAGATGTGGCCTCACCCGTAGTTCCGGTGGCTTCACCCGTAACTTCCCCCGTAGCTTCAGTTGTCGCCTCACCTATGGCTTCAGTTGTCGTTTCTTCTGTGGTCTCTGTAACCCCGGCTGCTGGCGTCATTGCTGACTCCATTGGCGTTGTCACCACAGGCTCTGCTCCCGGTGTTTGTGCCCCTGAACAGGCGGAGAGCGTTCCTACCAATGCTGCGGTGATCAGAAGTTGATTGATACTAGACACTTTCATATCCAATTCCTTTTACTACTGCACTGGGTCCTCGTAGGGACTTGTAAGAACAGGAGTGAGGCTCCTATTCGCGGATAGATGGACCTACCTCATTGGGGGCATGCTTTGAGGCAGCAGCCTATAAACGACAAAAGAGTGCAAAAGGTTTCATCAATTTTGCCGCGCACTTTTACCGCGCACTCATCTGCCTACTTAAGGACTCAGGTAAACGATTCAATAATGATGGTAACAATAAGTGTGGAATATTGTAGTTGCACAATGGTGTTACAGGAGGGAGAATGCCAAAATGGGCATAGCGGTTTGTATGTATTTTCGGGAATTCATGCGCCGAGTTTTGCATTGATATTCTGATTCAATCGTGTGCCTAATCAGAACGTTGTCTTACTGGCATTCTTGGAAGGAACTGACGGGGAAATATGGGATCAAAGCTGTTTATGTTCTTTTGTGTGTTTGGATTGATGTTAGGTACAACCGCCTGTACACTTACCATTACGCCTCCCGCGCCTGCTCAACGCAGCGCCAATCGTGTGATCTTTACGGCAGAAGAGGCGGAAGCGTATCGCAACGAGATAAACGCCCAGGCGGCAGAGTTCTGGACACCGGCTGATGCGGATGTCGCCGCGCTGGAAACAGACCTGCCTGCGTTTCTCCAGACAGCCGAACACCCGTGGCTACGACCATCTCCGCCGATCTGGGAACGTGTGCCCGACTATCAGCGGCAATATCTGGGGATACTCGAAGAGGGTGAGCGTGTGATCTATGCCAACTTCTTCTGCAATGCACACGACATTGATTGGGAGAATGAACTGGTCTTTATCCTCGATGGCGGTGATTGCTATTTCCAAGTGAAATACAATGTCGAAAGTGGCGAATTCTACGACTTGAGTGTTAATGGCGAAGCCTAAGAGAAAGTCACAATGAACCAGCCAATCGCTCCCTCAAACCGTCTCAACTGCCTCGTCAGCAGGGACAGCGGCTCTTTCACCGGGAAAGAGGAAGCGCCAACGGTATAGGGATGCAAGGCCCAGCAGGAGCACCTGAGCAAGCGCGCTTGCCATTGCTTGAAGTTGAAAGAAGTAGGATGCAAACGGGTTGACAACCATGAGGGCAATGACCAAGGCCAAAACGCCAATTCGCACGCCTGCTGCATCTCGTCCTAGCACCAACAGAATGGTGGCAATCAAGGCGAGGATACCCACCCCAATCAGGGCTAACATCGTCATAATCAGTAGGGCGGGGAGGCTCACTTCGTACTGTGACGTGCCACTCACAATCACGTAATTCGAGAGCATGTCGTTGACCACCTGCGACCCTCGCCCTGCCATGACCAACAGCAACAACGTCAACGCTGCGTTAAAGGCCATAAAACCAAAGCTGAGGATCAAGATAACTTTTAAGATGAGCCGAGGGGGCCAGCCTGCCAGCATTTTACGCATGCGATCCAACTGGCGCTCTATCAGGTTCGGCTGAATCGCCAGACGCACATCGCGCGATTGTATGTAACTGAGCAGTGACTTGGCTAGCTGGTAGTCATTGACATCGCGCGCCTCGTTAACCACTTGCTGAAGCTCAAGAGTCAACGCGCGGTGCTCAAAGGGGTCGAGGTCGTTGTCCAATACCTCCTTCATGTCTTCCAGCGCGTGATAGAGCAGTGTACGCGTATCGCGTGGCTTGCGCTGGCGGATGCGGTAAAAGAGCCAGACACAGATCAGGATAAAGCTGTAGATGATGGGGAAGGCAAGTGGGTAGAAGTAGTCGTTGCTCTGGGTGATGAATTTGCCGACTTCATCAATAAAGAGGCCAGCGCCCACCCCGCCCAAGACCGCGGCGATCCAGAGGATATAGTGATTGGCAAAGGAGAGGACTAGCGTCACGGCGATAAAGAGCAACAACCCACCCCAGAGTACATGGGCGATGTGATAGGTCGTACCGCCGATTTGCGGATAGCCTGTCATTTCTAGAAAGACGCGTGTGACAAGCACTGTGAGGGATAAGGAGGTAATCAGCATAAGCCAGAAGCTGTCTGCCCCTTGGGTCATCACAGGCTTCCAGATTCGTTTTGCAGAGGGTCTCTCGCCCATAGAATTCTCCCCTCGAATGCTGACGAGTCGCCACAACTCAGAACTTAGCGTTTTAGCTAGCGCTGATCAATTCAACTTCATTGCCATCAGGATCATTGATATAGACTGTACGCGATGGGAACAATGGATGTTGCCCAAAGCGGGTCTCGATCCCAAGCTCCTGGAGCCGGGCGACTTCTGCATCGAACGTCTCACTGTCAACTTCAAGCCCTATATGATGGAGCGATTGCGGTTTCGCAAATGGGGGAGTTCCAGGCTTTGCTTGTGCGAGAACGATCGTATTGGTGATATACGCCCTACCACCACCCGCTTGCAGGAAGACAGGCCCACCAAATTCCGCCGGGGAAATGACTTGTAAGCCTAATATATCTCGATAAAAGGCGACAGATGCTTGTAGATTTTGAACTGTGAGTACGACCTCGGCCAAACCACGGATGCTACTCATGCAACCTCCTGCGCTTTATTTTGCCGGAATCTAAGAACCAGCCCCATATCAAGATCAGGTGTCAAGATCAGACAAGATCAGACAAGATCAGAGTAGAATCAATCATGTTCGCTTGACCAAAAGCCTGGCGCGTTGCTAAGAATGGCCTGTTGCGAAACGCTTATCCGTGCGAGTGTTTCTGGCTTTGGTTTATAGCCGCGCCAGACGCGCGCCTGATGCCGCCCAAAGTTGACAATGATTGTCTTGCGCGTTTTGCCAGATGGATTGGGGCGACCATTATGCAATAGCGCCTCGTTAAAAATGATGATGTCCCCAGCCTTCACATTGTCAAAGATGTGCTGTGCTGGCAGATCCACGCGGCCTTTTACCTCGAGCGGAAAGTGCGCCCGGTGCGAACCAGGTATCACCACGAATTCTCCCTCACCAGGCCCCACATCTGTCATGCAGTAGAATACCTTCACCATCGGACAGGAAAACACACCATTCTCGACATAGCCGGTTGGATGGGCTGGTACGCCGCGGTGCCAGTGACCACCGGCATAGCCTGGATAGGTGTAGTAGAGGTCATTGTCAATGTGCCGGTAGTCAGGGCCAAGAAATTCGGTAAGAAATGGTGTCACAACAGGGTGATCTAGCAAGTGGGCGAAGCGCACATCGGCATCAATCACTCGCGAAACTGGGCGATTTAGCTGGTGTTTCCTTCCCTCCGGGTAATCTGCATTGAGCGCCTCTACGTCGGTCTGTTCGGTCTCGTTCATCCATTGCGTATATTCAGAGACCTCATCTGGCGTTAGCGCCGCGGGTAGATGAAGATAACCCTGGACATCAAAGGCAAACCGCTGGTCAGGAGAAATGGTCATAGGACGCTTCTTTCCGCTATTCTTGGCTGGTGCTGGCTAAGGATGCAGTTGCTTAATTCTGGCTAGGTTTAGACAATTACCGGCGGGAATTACTGTCGAGGAGCACGCCGGATAGTACCGCGCTATTGTACAAGGTGATAACACCATTGCCAAACGTTGAGTGGGGATTCCTCTGGCTGTTGGGGTTCTCTTTTGCCTCCTTCTTTCGATTTTCTACCAAGTGTGCTAGCATGGCAGCGATACCCTATTGGCAAAGAGTCCTGCTCCCTACGTGGCTCCTGAGCCTCTGCTGGCTTTGTCGTTGTATCGTTCTACCTGCCTCAAGCTCCTGTCCATCTAACGTTTATAGATAATATTTAGAGAACATTTAGAGAATATTTAGAGAAGTGGAAGCGCCTACCATGATCCCAGATGATCTTTCGCGTACCTTCGAGACCCCTTTTGACAATCCCCTGGTGCCACGCTTTCCTATCGAAATGCGCAACACGGAGATTCTGACCATCTTTTACCGCACAGATCCAGAGTGCGCGCGGCAACTTATCCCGCAGCCATTGGAGGTGATTGGGGATCTCGTCATTGTCCATATCTATCATATGAACGACTCCGACTGGTTCGGGCAGTATTACGAATCGGCTGTGCAGATTCCGGTGAGGATGCCGGGTACGGACATCGTGGGGGCCTATTCGCCTTATCTCTACTTGCAGAGTGACGGCGCTGTGGCAACGGGTCGCGAGATCTATGGTCAGCCCAAAAAGGGCGGCGAACCCAAATTAGAAGTGCGCGGTGACCTCTTTGTCGGTACAGTCAGCCGCAATGGCATTGACGTAATCACGGTTACGATGGCCTATAAACAAGAGCGGGCGCAGCTTGCCGATCTCGCCAATCATGCCGACTTCAGGACCAACATCAATCTAAAAGTGGTGCCCAATGTAGACGGCACGGATGCGGTGCGCCAGCTAACGGCGCGCACGCTCTCTAATGTGCAAGTCCATGAGTGCTGGACTGGCCCGGCGACCATCGAGTTGCGGCCCAATGCACAGGCTCCTGTCTACCGGCTGCCTGTGCGCGATGTAGTACAGGGCTTTTACTGGCGCACAGACTTTAGCCTACCTTTTGGCCGCGTCATTCACGACTATCTTGCCACGACGGATGCGTCGTCGAGCGAGGGTTCTGCGCCTGCTACATCTCCCGTGCTACACCCTCCACTGGCTACGTCGCCGTAAGCTTAATGCCTATCTCGTCAAACTTCTCTTTAACCAGGCGACGGTAGATGCGGGCTACTTGTTGGTGGCGACCTGGTTTGACGCGCGTGACGGTGCGAAGGATGGGGCCTTCGCCAGTGAAGCGTTCTACACCCTGCACTTGGGTGGGTTCCAGCACATCCACTGTCTGCGAGTTCAATGTAGAACCTACCTCTTCGAGCAACTGCGAAACTTGATCCAGGTCTGCACTATGTAGCACGCCGACCTCTACAACGGCATAGGTATATTTCTTGGAGTAGTTGATCACCGCGCCAAGTTGCCCGTTGCGTAGAATATGCTGCTGCCCATTTGGGTCGCGGATGCGCGTGGTGCGAATGTCTACCGCTTCAACCGTGCCGCGCGCTGTGCCCGTTTCGATGTAGTCACCGACCAAAAAGAGATTTTCCAGCAGGATAAAAAAGCCAGATACCAGATCGTTAATAACAGGCTGCGCGCCCAAGCCGACGATGATGCTGATGATGCCTGCGCCTGCCAGAAGGGGCATGGGATTGATGGTCAGCGCGCGCAGGGCAAAGACCAGGATCAAGAAATAGATCGCATAGGCCATAGAACTTTTGATAAGGGGAGCAAGCGTCATCTTGCGCTGCATCTCTAGCTCATCTACGGGTTCGTCAGCGCCAAACATCTGGCGGTCGATGAACAGGCGCAGTATCTCAATCGTGACACGACCCAAGAGGAAGACACCCAACACCTGAAGCAAGCGCGGCCCGTGGATAGCGAGTCCCTCAAAGGAGTCCAACTGCAGCAGGATCAGGGTCGCCACGCCCAGGTAAACACCATATTCCAGGGTTCGCCGTATAAGCGGGATAAGGTTGCGAATGGATTGGTAATAGGCGAGAAGCACCTCGTGGCGTGCGTGGCGCAAACTCAGCGCATCTAGCACATCAATCGCGGCGGCAATTGCCTTTACCAACACCTGTCCAAGGGCTATGAGCAGATAGATGCGTAACCCCAAGCTGGCATAGCGGGTCACGAACTCCGGCATATTGAGCAGGCGAGTTGAACGCGCGATAACCCAAAGCCAAATCGTATTGGACGTTGCGCTGGTGAGTGTGGCAAACAAGCGCCCAATTGCCTTATCGTCGCTTTGGAGCAGACTTATGTTCTTGGTTTGATATTCGAGAAGTTCCAGCAGATAACGTACCAAACGCAAGATAGGCCGCGTGATGAGCACCAAGCCGGTGATCAGCGCCAAATCCCACGCCAACTCACGCCAGAAACCTGCTGGCATACTGGTAATTAGATTTGTGGTATGAGCCAGTAAGTCCCGATCTTGGTAGAGCAGCACGCCGTTCCAGACGATCAGGATCAGCGCGAGAACGATGGCAACCAGAGCCATCACTTTACGACTGCGCCGGCTCCAAGTATGCAACTGGGGATGGTAGGCTTCCAGTGCGGGGATCTGAACCAAGTGTGCCATGCTGACGCGGGCGACTCGCGCCAGCATCAGACAGAAAACGACCACCAAGAGTATCTCGACCCCAATCACAGCAAGATTCTGGGGCAGATGCTCCATCGTTGTAAAGAAATCCATGTCCAGTCTATCCATAGCGAGCAACTAAGTGCTTGATCCTGCAAGTGAATTGAACCAGTAGATTGAACCAGTAGATTGAAATAGACTCTCAAGACAAAATCTACTCTACCGAGCGGTCTGGCCCACAACAAGATGAAGCATTAAACGACTTCAGATAAAAGCAAGGCTGGAACAGTTACGTCCAACCTTGCTTTTTGCTCTGTATTACCTAAACGAAGGAGTGACTAACCTTGTGATGAACCAGGCCGGTCGGTACGCTCGAGGATGACGACCGGGATGATCCGGTCGGTCTTTTTCTGGTAGTCGTTGTACGCGGGCCAAATCTCTGTCATCAGTTCCCAAAGCGCCGGTCGCTCCTCTTCTGTAGCTGTGCGTCCACGAGCATGAAAGCGATCCCCAAGAACCTGCACTTCAACCTCAGGATTGGCGGCGAGATTGCGGTACCACTCGGGATGATTCGCCGCACCGCCTTTTGACGCCACAACGATGTAGTTGTCACCATCACGGCCATAGATGAGCGCAGTACGGCGTTGCTTACCCGATCGGCGGCCCGTCGTCGTCAGTAGGAGTGTTGTCACGCCACGCCAAATGTGTCCATCCTTGCCATCGGTAGCAACGTAGCGAGCTATATGCTCTTTAACCCAGCCTGTCGGGCTGTCAATTGGCGCTTCTGTTCTATTCGTCATAAACCATGTCCTCGTTTTGCTGTATCCTCTGCGCGATTTACCGCATTTTTGGCTTTTGTACCCCGAGATTGACCAGGGTAATGGAGTCAAGATTCACGTTGATCTCTTCATCCGTGATACCCCACTTCTTCCAGACACGAACGAAGACCGTCAGGCGATCGGTTCCCTTGCCAGGTTTGATAACGGTCTTGTACTCGCTGAAAGCGCCTGGTTCGGTGCGCGGGTAATAGGTGTACCACCCTACATCTTGCCAGTTGCGGACGTCGCGCCAGTCCGTATTGTGTCCGTATAGATGGCCGACCTGTACCTGGTAGCGCCAGAGATCTCCTTGCATGTTGGTCGTGCGGATCATGCCGCGCAGAGAGAGTTCGTACTCCGCTCCTGGCATGACTGGCAGCGTTTGGTAGATTCCGGCATAGCGGTCGTTGTCGGCATTGGGGACACCCCAGGTATTGATCTCGATCAGTTGGCTGTATTGGCCCTCGGAAACCACAGGTGCCCATGCGTCGGCATAGAAGCCATAGCGCGCTGCTCTGCCGTTGGTAAAGCAGTTCCACCCATTGCCAACCTGCCCCTCATAGCCCTCGCTACCACAGCCGGGCTGGGTATAAAATCCTGCCTCGAAGTTGCCATTGTGTAGTGAATTGGTTATTGCTGCATGTGTAGAATACGGTACGGACGCAACTACGGTGACGGCAACGATTGCCATGAATGCCAGTGCTGTGCGCCACCAGGGCCGCGGTTGTTGGCGAATCTGCTTTTGCATGGGAACCATTCTCCTTATTCTCTTTTGATTCTTTTTTGGTTGTCTGATCTTCGAGAAATTGAGGAATTACCTTTTCCAGCTTATGCGATTGTACCAAAATATCGGTGTACAAGGCATGCAGCAAATTATGCAGGCATAATTGTACCAGCACTCCTCTCCAAAGACCCCATCTCGGACAATAGCTCCATCATCCGTCTACCTATGCACAATATCGCCATCGCTCGCACGGCCAGACAGATGAATAGGTTTGCGCTAAAGGGTGGCAAATGAGTGTTGCAGAATACTGAAACTGGAGCAGACAAGCTGTATTTCTAGAGGGTGCGTTTTA
>CAMPHP010000102.1 GCA_946885925.1 uncultured Litorilinea sp. | reverse complement strand
GATATAGAGTGAGATAGCAATGCCCTTACACACAGTTGAATCGTGAGCGTGACTCGATGTAAAATGCGCGCAACAGTATCAATGTGTAGGATGACTAGCGCTACTCAAGTAGTTCTGACAGCTACGACTGTGTGCTACGACTGTGTGCAGAGCAAGGCTGCGCACCTGCAACAAGGTACCCTGTTTTGTGTAGAATTGGGACTACATTATCAGCAAAAAGCTTACAATTACCCTGTCAAAACGTGGAATCATTCTGCTACATTCTATGTAGCCAGATATGACTTACCTGTGTACACTACTTTATTGTGTTACTCTATTGTGTCTACTAGAGGGATCGGATATGCTTCATGTTATCGCGGTAATGCGCATGATTTTGGCCGCCATGGCTGTAATCACAGGTGCGGCGATGATCCTTGTGGGCGGGCTTGCACCTTTACGCGTGCGCGGGGTGCGGCTAGCTGGTTGGGTGGTGCTAGCAACCTCTCATCTCATCTGCCGGATATTTCAGGTACGCGTGGTATGCAATCAACCGGCAGCCTTGCGCCAGCATGTTGGCTTTGTCTTTCCCAATCACCTTTCGCTGCTCGATCCACTAGTGCTGCTCTCGTTGTGGCCGATGCGTTTTGTGGCTGCGGTGGAGGTGCTACGCTATCCAGTGGTGGGGTGGATGACGAAGAGCATTGGCACCGTCTTTGTAGCGCGCCAGGATCGTGAGGCGCGCAAACAAGCGCGTACACAGATTGTCGCTGCCATAGAGCAAGAGCCACAGCCACCGATTGTCCTCTTCCCGGAGGGGAGGCTGGGGCCAGGTCATCAACTTTATCCCTTCCGCTATGGCGCTTTTGCTGTTGCCGTAGCCCAGGGAATCTCCTATATCCCTTGTGGCTTGCGCTATCGTCCGTTGGATGTGGTGGTTTGGCATGGGGGACAAGGCGAGAAGCTGTGGGCGGCACTTTGGCGCTTGGCGCGCAACCCAGGTCCTGTCTTGGCCGAGGTCATTCCGCTAGCGCCCGTTTTCCCCCAGCCGGGGGATGATCCGGCGCAACTAGCGATGCGCGCATTGGCTGATATTGCTGCGGCACTCGCCCTTCCTGCTGAACCCGCTACGCCGCCATCGCCTCGTTTGGCTGCGCCCGCAAACTAATTCGCTGTAACGTCTTTCGTCCTCCCAGTGCATCTTGCACTGGGAGGCTCTTTTGTGTTAGGGCTAGGTACTCGGTCATTGCGACGAAGGAGGAATCCCCTCTCTGTACTACTGCGTTCGGAAAGGGGATTCCTCCCTACGGTGGGCTACACCCCCGCGCTGCGAACGGGAATGACAACCTCTTTTTATTCGTGAGTAGCAGTTTGCGTTAGAACCTGTCACTCATCTCTATCCAATCTTTCCCTCAACTTGAGTTAAGCTAGCCACCTTATAAACCTCTCCCAGATGGTGCACGGTTTGCACGTTGAAAATCGATAGCGGTTCCTTCGGTTTTTGTGGCAAGGTCTCTCTCCTGGTTGAGGGTGTAAGTAGCTAGGCGTGCACGCTAGCCCGATCCAAGTTGTCTTTGTCACTTGGATGGAAGGCTCTTCGATGAAACCTCTGTACTTTCACGCCTAGGTGTGGCGAAGCAACGGGGCTGGTCATTCTGAGTGAGCCTGGGGTCGATGTACAATTTGTCTAACCAGTGAGAATTCGAACAATTGCAGCCACCAACCAGGCAGGAGGCAGATGTGACTGAAGTAGAAGCAACATCCACACTAAATCGCACCGGCGAGAGCATGGATAGAACCAGGGAGCGTACCGTTGTGGTGACTGGCGCGTCCACGGGCATTGGCTATGCCGTGGCCCACCACTTGATCGCGCATGGCTATCAGGTGGTGGGCACAGTACGCAAGCAAGAGGATGCCGACCGGCTGCGTGCTGAACTAGGCGATGGGATTTACCCTGTGTTGATGGATGTTGCAGATGATGAGGAAGTGGCGCGGGCAGCGGAGGAGATCCGTGAACTAGTAGGCGACCGTGGCTTGGCAGGGCTGGTCAACAATGCGGGGATTGCTGTTGCTGGTCCGTTGATGCACGTTGACCTGGAAGAACTGCGCTACCAGTTTGATGTCAATGTGGTGGGGGTGGTGGCGATGACACAAGCGCTCCTCCCCTTGTTGAGCAGGCACAAAGATAGTCCACATCCACCAGGGCGTGTGATCAATGTCAGCTCGGTTAGTGCGTATACGACCTATCCCTTTCTTGCCCCCTATGCTGCATCCAAGCGTGCGCTGGAATCCATCTCAGATGGTATGCGGCGGGAACTTGCGCTCTATGGGATTCCTGTCATTGTGATGGTCGTGGGCGCAGTGCAAACGCCCATTTGGGGGAAGGTGAGCGAAGCTGACCTGGAGCGTTATGCCGCAACAGATTATGCCGAGGGCGTGGCGCAGATGCGCGCAACTACAAGCGAATTAGCACGAGGGGGGATGCCTGTAAAGCGCGTGGCCCAAGCTATATATCAGGCGCTTGAACACCCGAAACCCAAAGCGCGCTACATCGTGGTCAATGACTATTGGCGAGGTTGGGTGTTGCCACACTTCATCCCGACGCGCATGTTCGACTGGGCGATGGCTAAGCAATTTGGCTTAACGCGGCGAACGTAGCGTTACGCGTCTTTTATTTTGGTTCTCCATCCCGCATAGGCATACCCGATGCCGTGGCGGTTGAGTTTGCCATTGGAAAGGTCTCTTTCTTCTCCAATGGCTTTTTGTGGGCATCACAACATGATAGCCACACAAATATCAAACTATCCAAGAGTTTACTTACAGAGATGTAGACACAAGGAGTATTGTTGGTATGTTGCAAGTGAAGGTACGGAGTCATCGCAATTGGGTTGTCCTACTAACCCTACTTTTGGCTGTCTTCATGGCTGCATGTGCTTCTACTGCACCAGCGGCTCCGGCACAACCTGCTGCTGTAGAAGCCACAGAGGCTCCTGCCCAGGAAGGGATAACTGTAGTAGAGGAAGCCCCCGTAGAAGAAGTTGCTGCAGCAACCAGCGAAGAAGCTCCTACTGATGCCAGCGGAGCACCAGCCGGAGAAGCTGCTGCGGCAACTGGCACAACTACCTTTGTCATCGATCCGGCTCAGTCCGAGGTGCGCTTTACGCTGACCGAACTCCTGATGGGCAAGCCCACCACGGTAGTTGGGCGCGGCAATGGCGTTGAAGGCGAGGTGACAATCAACTTTGATGATTACAGCCAGACGACAATCAGCCCCATTGTGGTTGACTCAAGCTTGTTGGCAACAGACAACAACATGCGTAACAATCAGATCCGCCGTGCTATCTTGCAGACAAATCAACCAGAGTACCAGTTCATCACCTTTACCCCCACAGCGGTTGAGGGATTCCCGGAGAGCGCCGCGGTGGGTGATAACTTGGCGTTGCTTGTAACTGGCGACCTGACCATTCGCGACATTACCCAGCCAATCAGCTTTGAAGTCACGGTCACGCCGCTGTCGGAGACAGAATTGCAGGGTAGCGCCCGCGCGACCTTGCTACGGTCTGATTTTGGCCTGGAAATTCCGAGCGTGCCAAGTGTGGCGGACGTGTCGGAAGAGGTGTTATTAGAGTTTGACTTTGTGGCTGTGGCCCAATAATCAAGCAGAGGACGTATCGCACGCGGAGGCCGGAACCTTTGAGAAGGGGGCGCAGCCATCATAGGTCTGCGCCCCCTTCCTATTGGCTGGCGGGTATAGCACACGCCCAAATCGCACATTGGCGCGGGTCGCGTGGAGAATGATATGCTTGGAGCTACATTTGACCCCTACAATAACCATTAACCCGCAGACTTTTGGGAGAGAGCATATGCCCACTGATTTGACTCGTCTTGCACCGCAGCCTCAACGAGTGACGCCTACGTCCGGTTCCTTCACGATTGATGCCAATACGCCCATCTACTTGACCTCGGCAGCGCAGCCACTCCTGTTTAGCGCCCAATGGCTTCAGCGTGCGTTGCAAGCGCGCGGTGTCGAGGCTCCCATCCGCGCGGCTTCCGCACCTGGAATTGCCATCCGTCTGCAAATCGATCCCGCGCAAGTTGGGCGTAAGGAAGGGTATAAGCTGCTGGTAGAGGAGAGTGGGATTACGCTGGTGGGCCATGATGGGGCAGGAGCCTTTTATGGAGTCTGTACCCTCTGCCAGTTGGTGGAACTGACGCCAGAAGAGTTGACCTTGTCCGCTGTGCAGATTGTCGACTGGCCCGACTATCCCAACCGGGGCATTATGTTCGATGTGACACGCGACCGCGTGCCGACAATGGAAACGCTCTACAACTTGGTCGATTTCTTGGCAAGCCTCAAGATCAACCAGTTGCAACTCTACACGGAGCATACTTTTGCCTATCAAGGCCACGAGGTTGTGTGGAAAGATGCCAGCCCCCTCACGGGTGAGGAGATTCTGGCGCTGGATGCCTATTGCCGCCAGCGTTTTGTGGAGTTAGTACCTAATCAGAATAGTTTTGGACACATGCACCGCTGGCTTAAGCATCCCGAATATGTTGATTTGGCTGAAGCACCAGAGGGCATTGAGCATTCCTTTTCTGTCCACCGCGAACCCTTTAGCCTGAATCCGCTGGATCCGAGAAGCCTGGAGTTGGTGGATGATCTTTTTTCACAACTCCTGCCCCATTTTTCAAGCCGTCAGTTGAATGTGGGTTTGGATGAAACCTTTGAGTTGGGCAAGGGGCGATCCAAAGCAGAGGCCGAGGCCAAGGGCGTGGGGCGTGTCTATTTAGAATTCTTGCTAAAGATCCATCACCTCTGTAAGAAATATGGCGTCACCATGCAATTTTGGAGCGACATCATTGTACGCGACGAACCAGAGTTGGTGGCGGAATTGCCGCATGATGTGGTGGCGTTGGAGTGGGGGTATGAGGCGAATTACCCCTTTGCCAAACATGCCGAATTGATCGCGGCATCGGGACGGAGCTTTTATGTCTGCCCGGGTACAAGCAGTTGGAATACGCTGGCTGGACGGACTGACAATGCCATTGGGAATATCCGCAATGCTGCCATCAATGGCTTTAAACATGGCGCGATTGGGCTGCTGACCACGGATTGGGGTGACAACGGCCATCCACAACCACTGCCTGTGAGTTACACCGGATACCTTGCCGGGGCATCCTTCTCGTGGAATGTGCAAAGCGCACATGAAATGCCGGATCAGGCGATTCCTGAACTGTTGGACGCCCACGCTTTCCGCGATGCTGCCGGGGTAATGGGGAAGCTGGCCTATGATTTGGGCAATGCGTACCAACAGCCAGAGGTAGAGGTGGGCAATAGCTCAATCCTCTTTTGGCTGCTGATTATGCCCGATGCGATGCCACAGCGCCGCCAGGGGAAAAGCGAATTGACCCAGGCTGCGTTGGAGCAGACGGGAAGCTATATTGACCAGGTGATGGGCGCGTTGGATCAGGCGCAGATGGCGCGGCCCGATGCGCAATTGATCCAGGACGAGTATCGCTGGCTGGGTTCGATGTTGCGTTTGGCTGTGAAGATGGGGATGGCGCGCATGTATACAGGCTTGGATCAGCCGGTGAGCGCCATTGATGAGAGAAGCCGGCGGGCATTGGCTGAGGAACTCCGCCCGCTGATCGACCGCCACGCCGAACTCTGGCTCCAGCGCAGCCGCCCTGGTGGGTTGGAAGATGGGCTGAGCCGTTTTAAGGCAATGTTGGCGGCATTGGAGGCATAAATTCCGGACGTGAGTTTGAAGATGGGGCATGCTTCCATCTTTCAACCGAGGAGCCGTAAATGCACAGGAATGATTACATCGAAGCGAATCGCCGCGCATGGAATCAGGTCGCACAGATTCATGTGAGTTATATCCCGGTAGGCCAAAAGCAGTAGGGTCCTAAGATCCTACTGCTCCGAGCGTCGCATCAATCTCGACAAACGTCTGCGGGTTATGTCCCTTGCCAGTCGCTCATGGCTCTGTGAAACTCAAGGGGCCATGAGCGACTGGCAGAGACGCTTTGCGCCATTCTGTCCGAGGTAGTAGCGTAGTACCGCGCTGAGGCCGTGTAGTTTTTGCATGGTCGCCACAGATAGTACACTTCATCTTAGAAGTTGCGCAGAAGTTATTCCCATCCCTTCCAAAGACAAGACCCCATATCGCAAGGAGAACCTGGTCATGCAGGAGACAAGCGCCCAACAGATCGGCTGGAAAGCTGCCAGTAAGAGCGGCGTCGTTGCGGCGGGAGCCGCTGATGCTGTGGCTGCGGGGATTGAGATCTTAGAACAAGACGGCAATGCTGCTGATGCGGCCGCGGCCACCATCCTGGCACTGAATGTGACAGACCACGGTGCCTGCTCCATCGGTGGAGAGGTGCCCGTCCTGATCTACGATAGCCACAAGCAGGAAGTAAAATCACTTTCGGGTCAGGGACGCGCCCCGCTTTCGCCCCAAGCTATCGACTGGTACATGCAAAACGGCATCCCCAACCACGATATCAAGATGGCACCTGTGCCCTCAGTCGTCGATCTATGCATTACCATGTTACAGCGTTACGGTACCAAGAGCTTTGGCGAAATTGTCGCCCCAACTCTGGCGCTGCTCGATAGAGGGAAAGAGGCGTGGCATCCCCTCTTGGCGGTAACGCTGCGGCGCATGGTCGAGGAAGAATCATGCACCGTCGGCAGCCGCGAGGCGCGCTTGCAAGCGGCCTGCGACCGCTTTTATGGACGCAACGCGCAGCGCAATGATATCGCCGAGGAGCTAGAGGCATTTTACATTGAACAGGGTGGGTTTTTGCGCCGCGAGGACCTGGCAGCCCACAAGACGCTAATCGAGGAGCCAGTGTCGGTGGACTATCGCGGCTATACTGTCTACAAGTGCGGCCCCTGGACCCAGGGACCCTTTCTGTGCCAGGCACTGCGTCTGTTGGAAGGGTTTGACCTGAAGGGTATGGGCCATTTGTCGGCAGACTATATCCATGTCGTAACCGAGGCCATCAAACTGGCGATGGCTGACCGCGATGAGTACTACGGCGATCCAGCCTTTGCCGACGTGCCGTTGGCGGAATTGCTGTCCGACCCCTACACCGCGTTGCGGCAACCGTTGATTGATATGCAGCAGGCTTCGCTGGAGGCGCGGCCGGGTGACCCATACGGCATGCAGCCGCTGAAAGCTTCAGGCATGTTTCGACCAGGAACTGGCGGCACGACCACCTGTGTGATCGCTGACCGCTGGGGCAACGTAGTCGCAGCCACGCCCAGCGCCAATGTCTATCACCAGGGTGGCTATAGCCGCGCGGGCGTCACCTACGGCAACCGCTTGCGAAGCCTCAACACCACGCCGGGGCATCCCAACTGTATTCAGCCTGGCAAACGGCCACGTATCACGCTCACGCCCACCTTGGTGCTCAAGCAAGGCCGGCCCGTGCTGGCGATCAGCGTTGCTGGCGGCGATTTGCAGGATCAGGCAACCTTGAATCTGCTGCTCGATTTTATCGAGTTCGACATGGAGCCGGAAACTGCGGTCACTGCGCCCCGTTTCGCCACCGACCACCACCAGGATTCGTTTGATCCGAACCCCGCACGCGAACAGACCTTTCTCCGCGCTGGCTCGTTGACGGTCAGCGATCAGCTCGACCCGGATGTTCGCGAGGAGTTGGCGCGGCGCGGCCATCAAGTCTTGACAAAAGATAGACCGATTGCAACTCCGGTCATGCTCTATGCCGATCCCTCTAGTGGTGTGTACTATGCGGCGGGTGATCCAGCCGCCGGTCGTCATGCCGCCGGACTGGAGGAATAGACAAGCATTTGCCTGCTCCCCTGAACATGCACTGGTCATGATTCATCTGGAACATCGAAGCCCGCCGCTCACTCCCCATCCGCGCCGGACTAAGCAACCCGCTCTGCTGGCTCGGCCCAAAATTTATGAGCACGAACACAAGGTAAGAAAGGAACCAACATGAAGGTCACGAAGATCGAGACATTGTCCTGTGATGGCGGCTGGCGCACACAAAACTTTGTCAAGATCAGCACCGACGAAGGCATCATTGGCTATTCCGAGGCCAACTGCCTACAGTCCGCCCCTATGCTTGTCGCCGCCATCAAGCATTTGGGCCATTACATCATCGGCACGAATCCCATGAACACCGAGGCGGCGTTGCACAAACTGTATAGCGTGACCCACCGCCAAATTGGCGGGCTGGCACAGCAAGCTATCTCTGCAATCGACGCTGCGCTCTTAGATATCAAGGGAAAAGCCCTGGGT
>CAMPHP010000101.1 GCA_946885925.1 uncultured Litorilinea sp. | reverse complement strand
ACTTGGAAGTCGTCGGCAACAGTTAGTGTGTTGGCAAAGTCGGGGGGGGTGATCTCAAAGTCGGTCAACTTCAATGCTGCGGTGGCTGTACCAGTGATGGTGTCGCCTTCTAACTTGGCGGTGACATCAAAGGTGGCGGGCTTGGTAACTCCACGCACCGTCATTTGGCCTACCATGCGGAAGCTGACCTCCTCGCCCGGTGTATAGGAAGTGGGCGCACCTTCGAGGCTTTCTGCTACAAAGGTGGCATCGGGATTGGCACCAAACTGGGGTCCAGCTTCATTGTCGCGAATCCACTCATCGCGTAGAGATTGGTTACTTTTCAGGGTGCTTAAATCTACGGTGAAGGTGTTCTCGCCCAGTGGCGCGTTGAGGTCATCCCAGTTTAATTGGAATTGTCCTTCAATGGCGTTGGTTGTGCCAACAGTATCGGCTAGCCCTGCGGGGATGCCATATTTGCCAAGGGCTAGGCCAAAGAACTCTTCATCGGCAATGTAGGAGGCTGAAGACTCTTCGGGAACAATGACGTAGGTACGCAGTCCTGTCGGCAGCCCACTATCGCTGGCGGCGGCTGAATCGTCTGCCGCTTCGGTTGCTTGTGACTCCGTAGCCTCTGTAGCGGCAGGAGTCACTTCACCTGTTTGTTCTTCTGTGGCTGCATCTGTTGCTTCATCTGTGACCTCAACTGCTGGCGCACTCGTCGCTTCGGCGGCTGGAGGTGCACTTGACGGTGCAGGACTACAGGCTGCAAGCAAACTGATTAATAGCAGACCGACGAATAGCTTGGATTGGGGTTTGGTAGTCATTGCCTCTCCTTTTTAGTCTCGGCTGATTAAGTCTTGGTTGATTAAGTCTTGTCTGTTTAGGTCTGGTCTGTGCTCACTAGGTAGTTCTTCTCTACACTCATACACGAGAAATAACATCCTAAAGATTAATCGCACCTAAGAAATCCAATAGAATCGCCAAGTCGCGATGACCCTTTGCCCTGCTATTTACTCAACTACTTAGCAGGCTCTTCGTTGGCGGTAACGATCCAATCGGGTGGGGTGACGCCACTGGGGAGATAGGGCGGTGCGTCTTCCGGATGCTCTCCATAGGTCTGTACAAGTGTACGCACTAAGAGAGAGTAGATCCCCTCGTGATGCAATGGAGGAATGCCGGATTGATCTGTTTGAACTGTAGTTGTTTGTGTTGTGCCAGCTTGTATCGTGTTTGTTTGTGCTGTGCTCACTTGCACTGTGCTCGCTTGCACAGAAGTGGCTTCAATAGGTGGGACTGGGACCTCCATGCTATTGACAAAGCCATATTGAGCCAGGTTTTTGATAAAGGCGGGATCGCGGCTGATGATGTGGATGGGGGTTTCATAGCCATCGGCGCGACGTGAGACGCGAGGCGGCTGGTGGTCGCCAACTAGGACAAAGATGGCATCTTCGTCTGCATGGTTAAGGATGAAATCGGTCAGCATGTTGAGCGAATAGTCGATAGCCTTGAGATAGTTGGCGCGCAATTGGGCCTGCTCCACCTCTTCCGCGGCGACGGGATCTCCGTTCGCAGAGGGGACATTGAGATCGTGCCAATCCTCCACGAGCGTGGGCAGTGGCTCATAGGGGTAATGAGAGTTTTGGGTGATGTAGAACATGAAGAGCGGCTTCTCTTGGTCGCTCATGGCTACATCGCGTGCGTAGGCAAGTACGTATTGATCTGGCGGTGCGGGACCCCAGCCATAATGGAGGCCATTAAACTCCAGGTCGCTATAGCGCAGCCACTCATCAGTGCCGTAGAAGCGTGTGTAGCGTTCCCATTTGGTGTCGCTTAGTTCCTCCGCAATGGAGGTTATCCAGACGTAGTGATAGCCCTGACCGCGCATATAGTTGCCGAGATCGGGATAGCGGGGTAAGGCCGTCTGGTAACGGTCCATGAGAGTGAGATATTGTGGATGACTTTCCATGCGCAGGCCATAGATGGCACTGGTATAGGCCAGCCAAGAGCCACCACCCCAAGTAGGCGACTGGCTTAATGACGACGCCAAGTAAAAATTGTTGTCCCTCAGGCGCTGCTCGATCTCACCCAAGAGATCCGTGTAGGCGATGCGGTAATCTGGACGCTTATACAGCACGCTGCCATAGGCTTCGACAAAGATAAGGTAGATATTTGGTTTTGTGGCGAGACGGTATCGGTCGTAATTGTAGGCGGTGTGAATCTCTGCGTCGTCAAAATTGGCAATTGAGTGGTAGAGCGCCATTGATGCCGCAATATTCTTCTCCAATTTATAGGTCAAACTGCTGATAACCATGCGGGGATCGGCTGAGACATCGCGATAGGTTATGGCAGAGAGGGTGACGGCAATGGCAAGGGTCATGATTGCGAGCCGGGTGGTTCGGCTCACGTGATTGGGTAATTGCCTATCGATCAGAGTGCGAATGAGGGTGATGATGATGCCTAGTAGCACCGCAGCACTCACCAACATACCGAGATAGACCAAGATGGAAATGTGGAGATGTTCGGCCAGAAACGTGAGGCCATCGCGAATGAGGAAGTAATGGTTATAAAAAACGGGTTCATCGCGATAGAGATAGAGCATGATGCTTTCGTACAGGTAATAGAATAAGGCTACGAAGTAGATCGCTGCCATGAGCCACTTTACATGCGTGCGGCGCATCCAGGCGACGTTGACCCATAGCGCAAGCATGACAGCTAGCTCGCAGTTGATGCGGAAGGGATCGGCATTGTCGCGCCAGATGAAAATATGAAAAAGTGCAGTAAAGGGAGCATCACGGAATTTGCTTAACAGATGCAGCGATGAATTATCACTCAGGTTGAGTAGATAGAAGGGCAGGAATAGCAATGCATTGAGTGCCAGGAAGCAAACCCAAAAAACAAGATCGGGATGGCGGTGAGGGATGCGCCAGGACTTGCCTAGTGCGTTGATTTGCGTTGTCATGTTGGCTCGTGGAAAAGTTATGTCATTGTTCGGAGTAGCTAGACCTATGATAATTGAGTGTGAGCAAACTTACAACTAGCTTCAAAGCCTTTCTATCTCGTGGATGCCTACTGCGTGCCTAATGGATGCTATCAATCGCTTGTATGTCAACACGTCTGTGTGGCGGAGTTCTGTAGATGTGTAGTGTTGCCACGGGCTGTAATCTTTGGAGGATTCCTGATGCGCTTCTAAAATAGTAAGGAGCCAAAACTATTCATGGAGAGAATGTCCTTATGCAAGCGTTGAGTTTCTTGTTCAGTTATGCGCGTCGGTATACAGTCTTATTGGTAGTCACAGTTATATCCATGCTGCTCTTGGTAGCAGCGCAATTGGTGATCCCGTGGATTATCAAGACGATGGTCGCCGAAGTGACAGCCCCGGCAGGTGGCAGCATCACCTATGAGACCGTGACACGATTGGCGCTTTTGGCGCTGGCGGTCTATATCGTGCGTGCCGGGCTTCAATTTTTGCGCAGTTATATGGCGCATGTGGCAGGATGGGGCGTGGTGGCAGATGCGCGTAAGTTGATCTACGCGCATCTGCAAAAGCTAAGTTTACGATTTTATTCGGATAAGCAGACAGGGCAATTGATGTCACGCGTCGTTAATGATTCGGACAAGTTTGAACTGCTTATTGCCCATGCACTGCCTGATATTGTCGTGAATGCGCTGACGTTGGTGGGAGTGACCATTGTGTTAGCTACCATTGATTGGAAGCTCACTTTGTTCACAATGATCCCAATTCCGCTGATTATTATTGCGATGCGCTCCTTTGCAAAATTTGTGCAGCCTGCCTTTGTTAAGCGGCAGCAGGAGTTGGGCGAACTGAATGCTATTCTGGCGGACAATCTGGCGGGAATGCGCGAAATCAAGGCGTTTACGCGCGAAGAGGATGAGGCTAGCCGGATTCGCAAACGGATTGATGGCTATAGGGATTCGCTGCTCTACGCCCTTAAGATGTTAGCGATCTTCCATCCAGTTATCCAATTTTCCTCGGCGTTGGGTACGATTGTCATTATCTATTTTGGCGGGCGTATGATCGTGGGAGGGGCGCTGGCAGTGGATGAACTGGTAGCCTTCTTCTTGTATTTGGATCTGTTTTACCAGCCGTTACAACGTCTTAGCGATTCTTGGGAGCAGATTCAGGAGTCGTTGGCGAGTGCCAGCCGTGTCAGCGAATTGCTGGAGGAAAGTCCTGAGCCAGATGAAGGAGCTGGTGCTATCGTGCTGCCGGAACGAGCAATTGGCCATCTGCGCTTCGAGAATGTTGTCTTTAACTATCTGCCGAGTCAGCCTGTGCTTGAGGGTATTAACCTCGATATTCCAGCTAATAGCACGTTGGCATTGGTGGGTCCGACAGGTGTGGGAAAGACGACACTTGCCAGTTTGGTTCCCCGTTTTTATGATGTAAACGGGGGGAGAATCACCCTGGACGGGCATGATCTGCGTGATATCTCATTGGCAAGCCTGCGCCAGCAGATCAGCATGGTGTTGCAGGATGTCTATCTCTTCCACGGCACAGCACGAGAGAACATACTTTTTGGACGTTCGGGCGCGACGGAAGAAGAGATGATCGAGGCAGCTAAGATTGCGAATGCTCACGAATTCCTTATGCGCCTACCCGATGGCTATGACACGATCATCGGTGAGCGGGGTGTGAAGCTGTCGGGCGGGCAGAAGCAACGCCTTTCGATTGCGCGGGCGATTCTCAAGGATGCTCCCATTTTGATCTTGGATGAGGCGACTTCGGCAGTAGATACAGAGACCGAGGCACTGATCCAACAGGCGTTGGAGCGACTGATGCAAGGGCGGACGACGATTGTCATCGCCCACCGGCTCTCAACCGTCCGCAATGCTGACCAGATCGTGGTGTTATCCGAAGGTGGGATTGCAGAACAGGGGACTCACGCTGAACTGATGCAACGGCGCGGCCTCTACTGGAATCTTAATCAGGTGCAACAGCGCGCAGCACAGGAGCAGTATGAGCCAGTCTTGGCGCAGATGATGACCCCTGCGCCTGCGACGGGTGATTAAGGTACAACGCTATTCAATAGCGGGCCAGTTTGGGGCGTCGAAGTAGCGCGTGCCTTGATGTCCTTGACGGGGAATGGGGTGAGGCAACCGCTCGCCAGGTGTCTCTACATAGATAAGCGAGCGGGGTCGCCCCGATTTGGGATTGGTCGCACCGGCTTCGATGCGGATGATGCGCAGTCGACCGATGAGTTGGTTGTGGTAGATGGTGTAGACGTAGTTGCCGGGTGCTAACTTGCTGGGCGTGCCCGACATATGGAACTCGAATTCGCCATGTTGGCTGTAAAGGGCATCGATCTCGGCTTGAGTCCGGTCAGCCGGAATGGTCTTGGTGATTCCAAAGCTCACGATCTTCTCCTAAGGTAAGTAGCACGCCGCCTATGTGGGCGGCGTGGTCGCGTTAGCGCAATGCAAGCTGCAAGCGGCGATGTTGGGCTGTGCTTTCTACCGTGAAGAGGGCCAATGCCACCCAGATGAAGCTGAAGCCCACTAATTGGCTTTGGCTAAAGGGTTCGTGGTAGAGGACAATGCCAATGATGAACTGGATTGTGGGTGCAACGTACTGCAAGATGCCTAGCATGGTCATTGGTACTTGTTTGGCCCCCGCGCTAAACATCAAGAGGGGCAAGGCGGTGACGATACCCGCTAACACAAGAAGTAGCGTGGTTTGCCAACCCGCATGTCCAAATGTGCCTTGCCCGTTGCGTTCGAGGACGAATAGATAGATGGCTAAAGGGATGGCAAGAAAGGTGCTTTCCAAAAAGAGACCTTCCAACGCGGGCAAGCTGGCGATCTTCTTAAGAAGGGCGTAACAAGCAAAACTGGCTGCTAGACCCAATGCGACCCAGGGCAGGCGACCATAGTCGTAGGTTAGATAGATGACGCCTGCGCTGGCGATGAGAATGGCGGCCCATTGCCACAAGCGAGGACGTTCGCGCAGGAATAGGATGCCAAGCAGCACATTGACTAGGGGATTGATAAAGTATCCCAGGCTCGATTCAACAATCTGATCGTTGTTGATGGCATAGATGTAAATCAGCCAATTGGCTAAGATCAGGATTGCCGTGGCGAGAAAAGTTAGAAGGATGCGCGGCTGGTACACGACGCTACGGAGCCAGCGCCAGTTGCGTTGCCATGTGAGAAGCAGGGCGGCTACGACGGCAGACCAGACGACACGATGGGCAGTGGTTTCAAGGCCAGGTAAATGTGAGAGAGCTTTCCAATAGATGGGGAGAAAACCCCAGGCAAGATAGCAACCGAGAACATACAGAGCGCCGCGATTCATAAATTATCCGTTCAGAACAGAAAATAGCTAAAGCGTCAGGCCGAAATCACCTGTTCAACGAGATCATAATTCAACTCGACCCCTAAGCCCGACCCTTGCGGAAGTGTCACGTTGCCATTGGCATCCACGACAAGTGGCTCCTTGAGCATGGAAAAGCCATAGCGGTAATCCCCAATGGGCGGGTCATGGAGGAGTTCGAGATATTGAGAATTGGCCCAGGATGCGACTAGGTGGAGATGGGCAATTGTGCCGAGACCCCGCCCGCCGTGGTGGGGCACGACTTGTTTGCCGTGTGCTTCGGCCAATGTATAGACCTTACGTAGCTCGGTAATGCCCACCATCACCATGCTTTCTGGCTGGAGAATGTCATAGACGTTGCCTTCGATCATCTGTACAAATTCGTGCAGATTGCGATTATTTTCGCCTCCGGCAATGGGCATGGCTACGGCAGCGTTGATGCGAGCGAGATCGGCAAAGGCAAAGCGAGGTAGCGGCTCTTCCAACCAGTAGCAGCCGAGTTGGTCTAGGGCACGAGCGGTTTCCAAGGCGCGACGAAAATCCCAGCGTATGCCTGGCTGCCATTGTCCGGCGGATTGTGCTTGGTTGGCATCAACCATGATCGCCATGCGGTCGCCAACGGCAGCACGCACCAGTTCCATTGTACGGATGTCTTCTTGGAAGGTGGCGTGATGAAGACGTAGCTTGATCGCTTGCCAGCCCTCGTCGGCAAGCTGGGTGGCTAAGTTGGCGCGTTCTTCGGGGGTGGAAAGGATCACTGTGCTGGCATAGGCTGGTACGATGTCCTTACCACCGCCCCAGAGCTTGTAGAGGGGTTGGTGGCAAAGTTTGCCAATGGTATCCCAGAGGGCGATGTCTACACCTGTTGCGCCATTGTAGGGGAGGCCCAACGCGTAATAGCGTAGAGCCGCTGCATGATGCTCTACATCAAAAGGATCGGTGCCGATGAGGAGGCGGCGGACAGTGTTGAGCAACGCGGGTGAGAATCCTGGCCCAATGCCTATGACACCCGCATCTGTATGGATTTCAGTCACAAAGCCACCACCCTTCAGGAAGACCATTTGCCCGCCTAGATCCCAGGCGGGTTCCAGCGTTCCAACCTCTTGCAATGTTCGCAATTGTAACAGTCGTACATCAGTGATACGCGGGCGCATACTCATCATCTCCTAGTGGGTCTCACGATGGATTGACCTGAAAGGGATTGCTGAACGGGCGGCATCGTGTACAGATGCCACACCATGTACTCGGTATGTTACTTGAAGTGGGTGCGTTCAGCCCAATCAAATTAGGCAGATGGCACGATATTGATTTCAAAGATTGGTTGTTAAAGGAATTCGCTGCTAAGAAGGTACTCAGTTGCGGTATTGCTGCAAAGTCACCTGGTGGCAAGTAGCTCAACAGGACGGCGCGCGTCGAGGAGTTGTGTAGCGATAGAAGCGATTCCTGAAGGGTGAAGCGCGCGGGTGTGCGTATGGGTTACCAGGCGGAGTGTGAAGCCTTGATCCATGAGGTAGCGCGGTAATTGAGCAGGTGCATGTCCTGCTGCCTGCTGCAATGTGGGATGCCATTCGATGATGAGGCGGAGAGCCGGGCTCTGCAACATGCGTGTCATGCCACGCAGAACGTCCAGTTCGCCTCCCTCCACATCAATTTTCACGAGGTCAGGCGTAATCGAAAGTAGGTCATCCAGGGGAGCGGTGAGAACTTCAACCTTGTCAGTGATTTCAGCATAGAAGTTATCGTGGAAAAGGCTGTTGACTGCACTCACATCGCCGCGTATGTAGAATTCACGAATTCCCACCGTGCCGCCTGCCGCATAGGGGAGTACAAGCACATTTCTCAGTTGGTTGGCAAAGATGTTGGAGTAGAGTACGGTCAAGTTATCCTGGGCTGGTTCGAGTGCGTAGACCCGGCCTTGCGGGCCGACGCAACGGGCTGCCTCGAGTGTGTTATCGCCAATATTTG
>CAMPHP010000100.1 GCA_946885925.1 uncultured Litorilinea sp. | reverse complement strand
CCCCTTAACAGACACTTCTACCCCCACGGCTACAGAAAATAGAACGGCTGACACAAGCGCGGTGGCTGGTGATGAGCCACTGGTTGAAGTGGAGGAGCCGATCTTTTTCGACGAGCCGCCGGTGGATAATGTTGCCGATCCCAACGCGGGCAGTGTTGCCCTGGATGCAGAAAGCGACACTTCTTCAACTGATGCAAATGCGCTTGAGCCTTCAACGAATGATGTAGCAGAGACTGCCACTTTCAATGCAGCACAACAGATGTTCATGCCGATTCTTTCTGCCGGACAAGATCCAATAGACCAGGAAGAGATCAGAGCCAGCAGCGGGATCACCTACTATGTTGACTGTGCGAGTGGCAATGACAACAACAGTGGGCGATCCCAGGCTGACGCGTGGAAGACCCTTAGCCGCGCCAACCGTGCTAACCTCCAACCCGGCGACCATATGCTCTTTAAGCGCGGCTGTGCGTGGATAGGCCCACTAGAAGCCAAGTGGCACGGAACTGCTACACATCCCATCCTCATTGGGGCCTATAGCAGTGGTACCTTGCCCATAATTCAAGATGGCTATACCACCAATGTACGCATTAATGGCACCTATCTCATTCTGCAAGACCTCCATGTCACCCTTTCTAATCCGCCTGATCCTGACCCCAATTGCCAGAACCAACCGCGCGGCTGGAAAGCTGGCTTCTCTTTTGGCAGTGGCGCAGCCTACAACACCGTACGCGCCAGCAGGGCCACTAGGCTCACCATCGGCATCTACTTTGACCAGAATTCCCACCATAACAAGCTGCTCAACAGCACCATCACGGACAACAATGTGGTGGAGAAGCTAACTGCCTCCGGTGCTCACGGGGCTACCGGCGTCTCGCTGCATGGCGACTCCAACGAAATCGGCCGTAACTATTTTGCCAACAACCGCACCATCTGTACTTATAACGGTGTGGTCGAAAGCAACTCTATCGAGCTATACAAGGCGCGCAATTCCAATATCCATCACAATCGTTCGATTGGCGACCGCGTCTTTAGCGAGCTTGGTACTGACAGCAGCTATCGCGTCGAAAACAACACCTTTGCCTACAATCTGCACATCAGCAGCGACAGCCACAGCACTACGGGAGCACGATTTCTTGTCACACGCGGCCATGGTCACTCCTATGGCCCTATACTCAACACCAAGCTCTATAACAACGTGGTCTACTTCACTGGTAGTGGCAGCAAAGGCGTGACCTGCCAGAAATGTGGCACGGGTATCCTGCTCATGCATAACAACATTCTCTGGGCAGATGGGGAACCCTTCTCCAGTGATGCTGCCTTTGTCGAATCACACAATATCTTCTGGAGCAGCAATGGCGATCCCATGCTGCGCTGGCATGGGGTCTCGAAAAGTTCTGCCAGTCTCATTACTAATCCTCAATTTACAGATCCTGCCAACGGTAATTTCAGCCTGCAAGGAAGCAGTCCCGCCATCAACAGCGGAAATCTAGATGTAGTAGGGGCAGGCTATCTCACGGACTTAAAGGGGAAAGTTATTCCTATGGGCGGGGCTGTCGATATTGGAGCCCATGAATATGTAGCACCCTAGATGTAATATGCACTGTCATTCCGCGCCTCGCGGGGCGCGGAATGACAGCGCGCCTAAGTTCTACGCAGTGGAGCATTCAGAGGATTCTTCTCAATCACTCGCCGCCATGACCATCTCCATGCGCTTATACTGGCTCGTATAGAGTTGGTAATAGAACCCCTGTTGGGCCAAGAGTTCTTCATGAGTGCCGCGCTCGATAATGCGGTGATCGTTGACCACCAACACTTGGTCGGCGTTGAGGATGGTGCTCAAGCGATGGGCAATCACAAAGGCTGTGCGGCCTTTGAGCAAATTCAACAATGCCTCCTGAATGTGCATCTCCGTGCGCGTATCCACGCTGCTGGTTGCCTCATCCAAAATCAGAATACGAGGATCAGCGAGAATCGCACGCGCAATCGCAAGCAGTTGGCGCTGCCCCTGGCTGAAGTTATGCCCGCGCTCAGAGACTTTGGTCTGGTAGCCCTGGGGCAGCAGCCGGATAAAACGGTCGGCATTGGCAAGTCGTGCCGCAGCTATCACCTCATCATCCGTGGCATCCAGCCGCCCATAGCGGATGTTGTCCATCACCGTTGCTGAGAAGAGAAAGGTATCTTGCAGCACAATGCCAAGTTGGCGGCGTAATGATGCCTGTTGCACCGTACGAATATCGTGCCCATCTACATAGATCGCACCGCTGGTGACATCGTAGAAGCGGCTAAGCAGGTTAATGATTGTGGTCTTGCCCGCACCCGTTGGCCCCACCAAAGCAATAGTCTGCCCAGGCTGCGCTTCAAGATTCACATCCATTAGCACTGGCTTGTCTGCGGCATAGGCAAAATCTACATCCTCAAAACGCACCTCGCCCCGGATGGCGGGCAGGGGCAGCGCGTCAGCCTTGTCTTGCACAGAAGGCTTTTCCGCCAAGATGGCAAAAATGCGCTCGGCTCCTGCCAGTGATGACTGCAACTGGTTGTAGAGCATCGCAATTCCGCGCATGGGCCGGAAAAAGTTCATAATGTAGATCACAAAGGTCGTAATCACCCCCACCTCGACCACGCCGCGTAGCGCAAGCCAGCCACCCAACAACGCGGTTGCGGCAATGGTGATGGTGCTCATGGTTGTAAACATGGGGCCAAGCGCAGCAATAATCACATCGGCCTTAATGCCAGCGTCCCGATTGGCAGCGTTGACCGCGCGGAATTGCTCCTGCGTCTCCTCCTCGCGCGCAAAAGCTTGAATGGAGCGCAAGCCCGCAATGTTTTCTTCCATGACACTACTGAGCGTGCCAAGATTGCGCTGTACATCACGGAAGAGCACACGGCTGCGTCGTGTCACCTCGCCCGTAATCCAGAGCATGATGGGGAGCAAAATCAGCGTCCCCGTTGCCAGTTGCCAATTTAGAAAGAACATGGCAACCATAATCCCACCTAGGGTGAGAATGTTGGTTGTAAACTCGATCAGCCCATTGGAAAGGGTGCTGTTGATGGTGTCTGTGTCATTAGCGACCCGGCTCATTAGATCGCCCACTGAACGCCGGTCAAAAAAGGCCATCGAAAGCTGTTGGAGATGGGCAAAGAGTTCGCTGCGAATATCGGCAACCAGCCCTTGAGCAACGTTGACCATGAGCCAGCCCTGGACGATTGAAGCCGCGCCAGCCACCACATACACACCAAGCAGTGTAAGCGAGAGTTGTGCCAGCCCGTGCAGGTCGCGCGGGATGACATATTCGTCAATGGCTCGCCCAACCAGAATTGGCCCCATCAAATTGGCAGCAGTAACAATGAGCACCAGCACCGCCACCAGCAACAGCATGCGGCGATAGGGGCCTAAATAGTTCAGCAGCGTACGCAGCGTCGCCCGCGTATCCTGCGCGGCTTCACCGGTCAGACGCCCGCCGCCCCCCATTCCCAAGCGAATAGGCTGCTGGTTTGCTCTATCTTGGCTCATGGATTCCTTCATTTCTATTGTCTACGCGAGCGTCCATATAACCCCACCATCTGTTCCAATACCCCATCAAACGCCGGCCTCTTAATCTATCTACAGGTTAATCTATCTACAGTCATGCATCCATAGCAGCAATAGCACCATTGCTGCCAAGTTGAGACTGATAGATTTCGCGGTAGATGGGGCTAGAGGAGAGAAGTTGACGATGCGTGCCTTGGGCTGCGATGCGCCCTGCATCCAAAACCAAAATCTGGTCGGCCTTGAGCACACTGCTAATGCGCTGGGCGACGATAAACGTAGTGCGCCCCTGCATTAATGTATCCAGGGCTTGCTGAATCTTAAACTCAGTATCCATGTCCACGGCGCTGGTGCTGTCATCCAGGATCAAAATGCTTGGTGCAACCAATAGAGCCCGCGCAATAGCGATGCGTTGTCGCTGCCCGCCCGACAAGTTGACACCTCGTTCTTCCACCTGGCTCTCATAACCATCGAGCATGGCGCTGATGAAGTCATGGGCCTGTGCTGCCTTGGCTGCTGCAATCACTTCATCCAGCGACGCATCGGGCCGCCCAAAAGCAATATTCTGACGGATGGTGCCACTGAAGAGAGTCGTCTGCTGCAATACCACACCAATTTGTGCACGCAACGAATCGGGGGCCCACTGGCGCACATCAACGCCATCAATCAGAATACGCCCTGCTGTCACATCATAAAAGCGGGGAATCAGGTTAACCAGCGTACTCTTGCCCGACCCGGTTGCACCTAAAAGCGCCACCGATTGGCCCGGAGAAACAGTGAAGCTTACGTCGTCTAACACTTCGTCATTGCCTGCTTCCACACTCGTTACAGAAGCAGGGGCAGGCACAGTGCCATCTCCATTCTGATGCACGCTTGCCCGATAGCCATCGCCATTGGCTTGACTCTCGCCTTGATGATCTCCCTGAGGGCTATCGCCATTACGCCCATTGCGATAGCGAAATGAGACATCCTCAAAGACCACTTGCCCCGCTAACTGGTCGCTATGATAGGGTTCAGCTACGGTCTGGATAGCAGGTTGGGTGTTGAGCAAATCAAGGATGCGTTCGGCAGAGACAGCCGCGCGTGAGACCATGGCGAGGATGTTGCTCAAGAGCAGCAAGGGAGCCATGCCGATCAACAGATAATTGTTAAAGGCCACCAATTCCCCAACACTCAAACGTCCACTAATGGCATCGGCACCCCCAAACCAAATCACCGCGACCATGCCCACATTCGTCACTAAGGCCAACAAGGGGATTGCCAGCGCCAAGAGCCGCCCCACCCGAATGTTTTCCTTCAAATAATCGACGTTACCCTGCTCAAATTGCTCAATGGCAAAAGGCTCGCGCACAAAGGCTTTCACCACCTGTACGCCCGCCAGATTCTCTTGGACGGTGGTGTTGAGGGCGGAGAGTTTTTGTTGTACCACAGCAAAGAGGGGTTGCACAGTCACGAGGATCTGGCGAATGACAACAGATGCCGCCAGCAGCATCACGATCACGATCAGCGAAAGCCGCCAATCAGTCAAAAAGGCCATGACCAAACTGCCCAGGATCATCAGGAGGGCACGAATCAGCAAAGCCAGTCCGGCACTGGCAAACATCCGCACCACATCCACATCACTAGAGAGGCGGGTCATCAACTGCCCGGTCTGCATCTTGTCAAGGTTGGCAAAGGAAAGCGACTGGATATGCGAGAACAAGGTATTACGCATGTCATAGGCAATCCCCTGCGACAACTGGGCGCGACAGATCCCCTGCCCCAGCGTAGCCACAGCCCCTAGGATGGCGCTGCCAAACATCCACGCACTGCCCGACCAGACCACGTTCATGTTGCCAGCTTCGATGCCCTGGTCAATGACATATTGCAGCAATCGTGGCACCAATAACTCCATCACCACGGGCAGGACTGTGGTAAGCAGCCCAAAAATCAATGCCCATCGATAGGGCAGCACGAAACGACTAATCTCTCGCAAGGCTCGCATATGCGCCTCATAGGTTAGCTAGGTAAATCCGCCCTTGATCGGGAGTGGGAGCAATCTCAGGCGTGGGTGAAGGCAAGAGTAATAGTTTGTCTATCAAACTATTTTACGAACTTTAGCGAGATCATGCCTTCATGTCAAATCGCCAATTGGCATTCAGCAGGCAAACTCACATCTTCTACTGATAGGTTGGTGTAACAGTGGTAAGATAGATACATTCTGAGACAAGAAATTGGAGGGGCAAACCATGAGTGACAAGCCACGTACACAGGTCGGGCAAGATTCTCATGTCGCGGTGGCGCTAATTGACGAGGAAGGCAATAGCGAGTCGCTAGAGTTCGATCTCGTTGGAGATAGCGCGGCAGATTTTGCGAGTGGGCGATTGAGTGTCAATTCGCCGTTGGGCAAAGCTATCCGCGGCAAGTTTGTAGGGGATGTAGTCCCCTATGTCATGGGTGACATTTGCCAGGTGCGAATCATCAGCGCACACCCGCTCGAAAATAAAGTTGGCGATGATGCCGCGGCGCGCCGCCATGCCGTCCTAGACGAAGCTATTCGCAAGGCTGAACGCACCAACGCCGACATGTTCGCATCATCCTATAGTGGTAAATGGGGCGATTATAGTACGGATGAGGTGGAGAAGGAGTCAGAGGATGATGCTGAAGAATAGGGCTAACGAATCGGGGTCAGTACAATGCTTCAACACAAAATGTTAAAATAACGAGTTCATTGTATCTGCCAAATCTTGCTGTCAAATCTTAATGGAGAGCCTGGCTGGAGGTTTGTCGACACTGCACCTGATGTTCAAAAGGGGGGTTCACTTATGTTAAGGGAACAAGTTTCATCATCAAATCTAGTATCGGTCGGATACGATCCTGCTACACAGGTTCTGGAAGTCGAGTTCCACAGTGGAGGAGTCTATCAATACTATGGTGTGCCTGCTGCACTCTACGAGGGGCTTATGGCTGCAAGCTCACACGGTAGATACTTTGACCAATTCATTAAGAAAGGCGGGTATGAGTACCGGCGCATTCAGTGAGCTAAGAGTGTGCTTAAAATACGGAATTAAAGAAATTTACGCTAGCTGTCACTCGTGGAGAGATGACCCTATCAGCGATTACAGTGTGGTTAGAAGCTAATCGTATATCTGTGCATGACTAGCAGAATACCAGAGATACTTACTGCAAGTACGTTTGCACTGCTAAAATATCGATCTCTAGGTCAAGTACGCTCAAGTCATCAAGTGGAATCCACTGTAATGATTCCGCTTCATTCGTTTACAGTTCAACAAACCAACTCTCGATAACAAATTAGTGAATTCTCCGATATTACTATGCTTGGTGTAACAAAGTGCAAACGTAGGAAAATCTCTGCGGCGTAATATCCAATTCCTCGCTTAGTTCACGCAACAGAGCGGTTTCTAAATCCTCACCTTGTTCCAGATGACCACCGGGAACTGCAATCGCACCAGGCAGGAGCTTCTTTGTAGCACTCCGCTTTTCGACGAGGAGGCGATCCCCATCAACTAACATGAACGCTACACATTCTAACGGTTCCACGGCGGGGATCATATCATTTGCTCCGGGAGACAAATAGGGATCAGGAAGCTTCCACCAGCGGCAGATTTGCGTGCACATCCACCCCCAAATCACCCACCGCGTCCGGATCATTCTGCAAGCGGTAGTAAGCCGCCGCACCAATCATAGCAGCATTGTCGGTGCAAAGGGAAAGAGGCGGAATGTAGAGAGGTAAGCCCTCCGCGTCGAACGCAGCTTGTGCCATCGTGCGCAGCTCGACATTGGCGCTGACCCCGCCACAAATGCAAACTTGTTGCACGCCAAATTCTCGCGCCGCATCCACCGTCTTGCTCACCAAGACATCAGCCACCACGTGCTGAAACGATGCAGCAATATCCGCCGCCACCTGGGTATCAGTGGGATTCACCCCTTCACGCTGCAACTGGCGCGTGAGATTTAGCACTGCTGTCTTGAGGCCGGAAAAGCTGAAATTGAAGCGATGCTCATCATGGTTCATCAAAGGACGCGGCAGGGGATAGCGTGTAGGGTCGCCTTGTGCAGCGGCGCGCTGGATGGCAGGACCACCCGGAAAGCCCAACTCCAGCAAGCGCGCCACCTTGTCAAACGCCTCACCCGCGGCGTCATCCAACGTGCCGCCAATGCGCCGGTAGCGTCCATGACCCAACATGAGAATTAACTCGGTATGCCCGCCGGAGACGATCAACACGAGGGTAGGAAAGAGATCCTGGGCAGGCGGCGTCTGCGATTGGGGCGGTACAAGCCAGTTGGAATAGATGTGCCCTTCCAGGTGGTTGATGGGAAGCAATGGCAACCCAGAGGCAAAGGTCAACCCTTTTGCAGCGTTTACCCCTACCAGCAAGCTCCCCGCCAGCCCAGGCCCGTGCGTCACAGCAACGGCATCTAGCCCCTCTACACCCTCTAGCCCTGCTTGATCCAATGCCTGTTGAATCACTGGCTGGATCGATAGCACATGCTGGCGGCTGGCAACTTCGGGAAAGACACCGCCAAAACGCCGGTGGAGTTCGATCTGCGTTGCCACTACATTCGACACAATTGTGCGTCCATCCACGATTACCGCGGCGGCAGTTTCATCACAACTGGTTTCAATCGCAAGAATTTTGGTCATGGTTCATCATTCGTCGAGTAATTACTGGGCAGATTTGCTGGCAGCGCGGATGCCGGTGCAGGCAGAGTCGTCACAGCAGGAGTGCGACCGGCCCAACTCAACACCCCCAGCCCTAGCGCGCCCAACA
>CAMPHP010000099.1 GCA_946885925.1 uncultured Litorilinea sp. | reverse complement strand
CGATGCCAATTTGGTGTTGGGGCGGCTCGATCCCCAAGGCTTTTTGGGTGGACATGGAGAAGTAGGGCTGGATGGCGACGCAGCCTTGCGTGTCTTGGCCGCGTTGGGTAGAGAAGTGGGCTTATCGCCAGAGGTCGCGGCGCTGGGCGTGGTACGCATTGCGAACGCAGCGATGGAGCGCGCGCTACGCCGCGTTTCTGTAGAACGCGGCTATGATCCGAGACGCTTTACCTTGCTCCCCTTTGGGGGTGCTGGGCCGCTACATGCCTGTGAACTGGCCGAAGCCCTCGACATCCGGCGCATCTTGGTGCCGCCCTTCCCTGGCGTACTCAGCGCCTATGGCATGTTGGTTGCCGATGTAGTGCATGACGCAGCCCAAACCATCTTGCAACCTGCCAGCGAACTCATCAACGATCCGGCAAGCCTGATAGAAGTCTACACAAATTTGGCGCGCCAGGTACAAGGCGTCTTAACGCAGGAGGGCATCGCTGCACCCGAACTAGAAGCCGCACTCGATTTGCGCTATCGAGGGCAGAGTTACGAGTTGACTGTTCCGCTTTTACTGCCGCTCACTGGCGCAAATGTGGCTGCTGCGGTAGAGGCCTTTCACCAGAGCCACGCCCAACGGTATGGCTATGCCATGCCCGATGAGCCAGTGACGGTGGTAACGCTGCGTGTGAGTGGGCGCGGCCCCGGGGCGCGCCCGTCGCTACCCCGCCAGCCACTCGCGGGAGAAGATCCAAATCGGGCATATCTTGGTGAACGGGCGGTCTGGTTTGCGGCAGATGGGCCAACACCTACACCAGTCTATGCACGAGGGAAATTGCAGGCAGGCAATCGCTTTTGCGGTCCGGCGTTGGTGCTGCAATATGACGCTACGGTGGTGGTTGCCCCTACATGGCATGCGCGGGTGGATGCGCTGGGCAATTTATGGCTGGAACGAGAACTGGAATAAGAAAACTGGAATAAGAAGTAGTATGAGCATGCAAACGAGCGACACAATTCTGGCAGTCGATCCCATCACGCTTGAACTCTATCGCCACCGGCTGGCGGGTGTGGCAGAGGAGATGGGGATCACGCTGCGCCGTACTGGCTATTCTCCCAACATCAAAGAACGGCTCGATTTCTCCTGTGCCACCTTTGATGGGGCCGGACGCATGATCGCCCAAGCAGCCCATATTCCCGCTCACCTGGGGGCGATGCCTGCCAGCGTGCAAACCATTCTCGACCGCTTTCCAACTTGGGAACCGGGTGATGTGGTCATTGTCAATGACCCCTTTGAAGGGGGCAACCATCTGCCCGATATTACGATGGTTGCGCCTGTCTTTGCCAGCGAGAATGCGGTAGTTCCAGATTTCTTTGTCGCCAGCCGCGCCCACCACGCCGACGTTGGCGGCATGAGTCCAGGCTCACTCCCTCTTTCAACAGAGATCTACCAGGAAGGCATCATCATCCCGCCAGTCAAGCTCTATAAGCGGGGTGTATTGGATGCCGATTTGCTGCGCCTCATCCTGCGTAATGTACGCACGCCCGACGAGCGGCGAGGAGACTTGGCTGCCCAACGTGCCGCATCCATAGTAGGCGAGCAGCGGTTGCGTGCCTTGGTGAGTACCTATGGTCGTGAAGAAGTGATGACCTATGCGACTGCATTGCACAGCTATTCCGAACGGCTCACGCGCGCGGCCATTGCGACTTGGCCCGATGGGGTCTATCCCTTTGAGGATGTTCTAGAGTTGGTTGAAGGCGACCAAGTTACACTGCTACCCATCCGTGTTACCGCAACCATTGCTGGAGATGGCATCACCTTTGATTTTACGGGGACTGCGCCTGTGATGCGCGGCTCTCTCAATGCGGTCATCGCCATTGCTCAATCTGCCTGTTATTATGTGGTACGCTGTTTGGTCGGCGATGAAGTGCCAATGAATGCAGGCTGTTTTGCGCCCGTGGAAGTGGTTGCGCCGGAAAATTGCATTGTCAACGCGCTTTCCCCTGCCGCGGTGGCAGGGGGCAACGTAGAAACATCGCAGCGCATCACCGATGTCGTCTTGGGTGCACTAGCGCAAGCCTTGCCCGACCGCATCCCTGCTGCCAGCCAGGGGACGATGAACAATCTCACCATCGGCGGGCGGCGGCTGGATGGCACACCCTATGCCTATTACGAGACGATTGCTGGCGGCATGGGGGCCGGCAAGGCTGGCGATGGCTTGAGTGGGGTACAGGTCCACATGACCAACACGCTCAATACACCCGTTGAGGCGCTCGAAATGGCCTTTCCTTTTCGCTTGCAACGCTATGGGCTGCGCGCCAGCAGTGGTGGCAAGGGCATGCGCCGCGGCGGAGATGGCGTGGTGCGCGAGTATCTGCTGCTGGCCCCTGCCACTGTGACGATGCTCAGCGAACGGCGTGTGGTGCCGCCCTGGGGATTGGCGGGTGGCGAAGATGGCGCACCAGGGCGCAACCTGCTCATTCACCCAAACGGGCAAACCGAAGAACTCCCTAGCAAATTCACTCGCTACCTAGAGGCGGGAACGCGCTTGCGGATTGAAACGCCTGGTGGTGGTGGGTGGGGTATGTAGGCTGCAAAACCTTCTAAGAAGCCACCCAGAGGGTTTCCGGCTTCCTAGAAGGTGGTTGATCAGTTGTACTTTCTCCGTATAAAACATTTTCTATAAGGTTCTATAAGGCAGCAATCACCCGGCATGATTGCCGCCTTATGCTTTTTCCTCTCTGTTTTCATTGATCTGTTTTCATACTTGATAGTACGCTTTGCAAGTTTGTTAGCAATCACTCCAATAATAACCGCAACTTTTTCTGATTCTCGCACGTCATTGATAACTGAATACATATTGCACTTTTTGTGACAGCAACATCACATTCTGCACAACCTATTGCCACAACATAGCAAATAGAGTTGCAGAACTTATGATGATTGCGCTACGTCACTAAACTCTCTGGGAATCTTGTTTGCAGCTGGATTCCATTGTCATGGAGGACATCGAAGATTTCATGCAGTCACGACAGACATTTATCCTGCTTGTTACCATCCTTTTGATCATTACCTTGTTGGTGGGCTTTAGCCAATCCGCCCCCAGCGAACAGAGCTCCCTGCCCATTGCACAGGTGGAAAATGTGCGCGACTACCGTTCCGCCATTGTCCCCGGTGGGCCGGATTACGCAGTGGATGGTGGACGGCTCTATGTGGGCCATCCGGGGTATTGGGTGGAAATCCCCCTGCCTGCTGATGTCATCGCCAGTGCAGTCGATGTGCTGATCGAGCCTGCGGTGGATGCTGGTTTAGCCCGCGAAGTAATTTACGTGGGCGCAGCCAACCAACTATCACTCTATCGCACTGATAATCGGGGCGAGACTTGGCAGCATGGCAAACTCACCCATGATCTGGTGCACCAGGGCGTCGTAGGTGGCATCACCGACATTGCAGTAGACCCGGTTCAACGCCTGATCTATGCAGGCACCGACACAGCGGGCATGTTCCGTGTACGCGATACAGGAGCAGAGCTAAAAAGCAGTGCGCAATTGCTGCTGGACGAGCCTGTCGTGCAAGTAGTAACTGACCGCCAAGGCAGCGGCTTGACCTTCCTACGCACCGAATGGCATCTCTATCGCGGCGAGGATTACGGCCTCAACTGGCAAGTGGTGGATTCGCTCCAAACCATCCCCACAGCCTTAGCAATCGCAGAGACGCAGCCTGCGGCACTCTTGTTGGGGACAGCCGAGTTGGGGGTATTACGCAGCGAGGATGGCATAACATGGACACCCATAAACAGTGGCTTGATGATCGCCCCACCGGCACGGCTCCATGTGGATGCGCTGGCAGTAGACCCGATTCAGCCCAATGTCGCCTATGTGGCAATTAGCCGCTTGAGTGGGAATTACTATGTGCGCCACAAGCCGGATCAACTCGCCTATACGCGCGATAGTGGTGCAACCTGGGAGACGTTGGAGCAAGCAGAACTCTCGGCGCAAGTAACTGAGCTTCTGCCCGTCAGCGGTCATTCGGCAGCGGTCTATGCCTTGACTGCCACCAGCCGCACCCCGCAAGCACTTGGCAACGCACCGGCTGCGGCTGTGCCCGCGCTGGTGAACCATTCGCAAGGGGAGCCAATCACCAGGAACAGCGCCATCGCCTGGATAATCGCTGGGCTGGCGGCATTGGCGCTTGGTTTTGCACTCATTGTGGATCTGCTTACACGCCCAGAGGTGCCGCTTTCAGGATCGGCCCAATTCGAGCCACGCCCTGTACGACGTAATCGTTGGTCGTAATTTAACGCAGATGATCACCATCTGTCATGCCGTGCCCTGGGGATCTCAATCCCTATGGGGGCACGGGGTGACAGAGCAGAGCGCTGTCTGCCTATCGGGCAGCAGGCGCGGATGGCGATGTGACGGTGCTGCTGATAGGCGACCAAATCATGCGCCCATCGGCGAGGGTCGTACTCAAGGTCGTGTCACCCACGGCAATGTCCAAGGGCAGTGGATCGATACCTGCTTGGCGCTGCACGACCAGACTATAATTCTCCGGTGTAATCGACTCAGGCAAATGATAGGTAAAGGTGACAGTATGCTCTTCACCCGGCTTCATCGAGAAATATCCGGCAAAGACGCGCGTGCCTCGTTCACCGGGTTGGCTCAGAATGGACTCTTTGTCCACACCCTCAATACCGATCAGTTCGCTTCCGCCAGGCACATAAAGCCGTACATAGCCAAAGTAACAGCGTTCAATCATCTCGGTATAAGTGACCAACATTCCATACCCGGTTAGCGGGCTACAGCGATCATCCACCACATCAAGCGGGTGACGGTAGGTGACGGTAACAGTGGCTTGACCAGGGGCCATGCCATCGTTGGGCCAATCCACTGCATAGTCTACCTTGCGCTCCAAGACCGCGTTGACCTTGTTATAGCCCATATTCATGTCAACCAAAGCCACATAATCAGCCCCGGCTTCAGGGAGCAAACGCCCATCCCACCCCTGTTCTGCTATGAGTTCGGCGGCATCCGGGTCGGCTAGCCAGATTTGTACCGCCCGTTCATTGAGCGCCGTGTTAACGGCTTCGATCAGGCTCAACGGGTTGAACTCTCCGCTCCGGATGCGCTCAATAGCCGATTGGGCGATCAAGGGCATAAAGTCTTTACGCTGCAACCACCACTCATGGCCGATTTCCGGGTTAATATCCGTACCAGGCGGTTGATCCCAGAAGCGCATGATCTGCTCCATCACATTGTCGCCGGTCAGCACAACGTCAGTACCAGGCACCTCCAACGGAGCCAACGCGCCCACAAGAAGCTCGACTGTTCGCAAATCAACCGTCACCACCCCATCCACCTGCACACCGACATCTTGGGCATAGATAGAGCTAGCAAACCGTGCCGATGTTGGAAAATCGGGCGACCAGTTGGCATCGCGCAAAAAGAGGATCTCGATGCCCATAAAGCGTTTCATTGGCTCTGGCGCAAGTGGATGATCCACGTTGTCGGGAGCAATCACATAGCTGTCAGTAAACTCTAGCGCAGAAATGCGCCCTTTCTCTATCGTCACTGTTCCCACAGCAGTAATAAAACCACCCGTAGCACGCAATTCGTGGTTATTTTGTACCAACAACAAATAGGTCTTTGGCCCCTCAACACCCAATAAATTGGGCAGCAACGGAGCCAACTGCACACCTTCCGTGTATAGTTCCAATGCAGCCGAGTGGGGACGCGAGGGAGGGGCGGCAGGGGCGCTATTTGTTCGCGCCAATACGACCGGCGAAGTGAGCGCCACCATTCCCAACACAAGGAAAAGCGTAGAGAGCAGCCGCCAGCTACGCAGTAAAATTCCACCTGCTGGTCGCAATGATAGCGCGTCATTATGGGAATGGATGGATCTAGAAAATAAGATGAGCATAGTAATACCTGCTTTGTTGTACCCAATCAAGGCGAATTGAGACGCCAAAAAACAGTTTCCGCTGTCAAGGTCTCAGAGGGCAAGGTCTCAGGGGCCAAGATCTCAGAAAAATACTCTGGCAGCGGCTCGGTGAAATAAATAGGACGCATCTTACGATTGGCTGCAATGAGATCTGCGAAGTCGGCCCCCATATTGGGGACATCTGGATATAGATCGTGCACCAGGAGACGATACCAACCAAACTGATAGAGCGCGTAATTAACAAATACCAAATCGGGCACTGTTTCTAACAGCGTACCACTTCCCCACGCTCCATACCAAAGCGCAAAGGTCTCTGCATCAGCACTAGAGATCACCAGGCTGCCTGGTTCCAACGTCGCCGCCGCACTATTGAGAAAGTCGCGCGCCTCTCGATCTGTGCGCAGATCAAGTTGGGGAAGACGCCACGCACTCAAGGTCACAACCCCAACCAACGCCACGATGACCACAAGCCAGTGGGGCTGCATCCGTGGCTGCATGTGCGCCGTGATCCATTGGCTAACCGTTGCCAACCCCTGCCCCACCATCACACTTGCCAGCCAGATAACGGGCAGCAGGTAGACATGACTATCCACTGTATTATAGCCAGCGGCATAGAGGCTGATTGGCACCATCCACAGCAGCGCACCATTGCGTAGGTAAGGAGAGTGCCGGTCCCATACTGCCAAACCGGCGACAACCAGCGCAATGCCCACGGGTGTAAACTGCTCGACCAGGATTGCTGCCAGCGCAGCCAATCGTCCCACATAGGCCGAGGGTGTCATACCAAAGACATACGCCCGGTAGGCTTCGCCACTGACCAACCACCAGACGCCTTGCCAATCTTGGGGGTATCCCCAAGCTACGGGTGGCGGGCTACCGGCAGAGGCAACGACCCACACCAACCGCGCATAAAGGAGGATTGCGGTGAGCAGCGCACCTCCAGCCAAACGCACCCCAACATCGAGCCATGCTTGACGCGGAAGCTCACGCACGCGCCAATAGGCAAGGGCAGGCCAAAGCAACAGCGAAGTAAGGTGGTGGGCAGCCCCCAGCCCCATCAGGATTCCCAGGGCAAGGGTGGAGGGGCGCTTGCCTAGCACTGCCCAGCCCAGGACAGCAATCAGCAGCGCATGGAGGGCATAAACCTCGGTAATCAAGGCCTGGCTCCATACCAGTGGCGTAATAGCCCATACCAATCCTGCTAGCGCTGCCCACAGCCAACGGTGGGAATAGGGGCGCAGGAGTGAGGCCACAGTCGCGACAGTAAAGGCAACACTGCCCGCCACACAGAGTCCACTCAGGCGGTTGCCCCAGGTAGCGGCTTCGACACCAGGATTGATCAACGACCCCAGGCCGAGCCACGCTTGCAACAACAGCGTATAGAGCGGATAGCCGGATGGGTGTGGCACACCATTTACCACCGCCGCCGCAAGCAGATCGCCACCATCTGCCCCAAAGTGCGCCCACGTTAACCCTGGCGCTGCCGTGCTCCAATAGAGCCACAAAGCAAGCCCTGTGGGGAGGCCGATAGCACCGGCCTGAACCCACAGGGCGAGAGATGAGATGTATAGGGATGGATCAAACGAACGCAAAGAAGAACGCGTCATGAATTTTATCAAGCGGGCGTCCCGCACCGCCTAGATCATCCTTCTACTGAAAATCGGGTGGAACAACGGGCGGCATTCCAATCGTGACCACATCTGCGCTATACCCTACATTGCTGCCACGAGTCGCCACCAAGTTGTCAATCACTGTCCCATCGGGTAGATCCTCGGCAATTTGGACGATGATGTTTGCAGTCACAGCCGTGTCGGCAGGAATGCTCTCCCAGCGGAAGATGAGCAGCGTATTATCCGCTTCGGTAGTACGACTTTCGACTGTCCCTCCCGCATCTGCTTCTGCCCGGAGCAACGTGAGTCCTTCCGGAAGTTCATCGCTCAACTCCACCCCCGTTGCATCAATGGTATTCGGATTATTGACCGTGATGGAGAGGGTAGCGGTAATCCCCTGCCAAACAAAGAAGGGATCTATGCGGAAATCTACGACCAAGGGATCTTCGGCCTGAGCGGTCTGGGCTTCTGGCGCGGCAGTAGCCTCCGCTGCCGGTGCTGGCGTAGGCTCACTCCCAAATAGAGGGATCAAATCGTTGGCAGCGGCGCGATCAAAATCAGGCATGAGCAACTGCGCGCTGGCCCAGCCCGTAGTCTCTGTCCCCGGCAAACAACAGATGTACCACCAGGTGCCATCCTCGTTGCGTGCGATCACTGTGACTTCTGTATCTGAGGACAGACTACCCAGGGTATTAAAGTCTGTGCCTGGTCCTTCGCGCAGATTTAAGTTGTTGACTGTCACCTGTGCAGTGAGTTGGGTAGAGGGAGCGCCGGGCGAGCCGCCAGGTGCTGCCGCGGGGGCATCTGGCTCTTGCCCCTGAGGGAACGTAATATTCGGCGCATTTGGATCGGCTTGACCAGGGGCACTGCCTTGATCCGTCCCACCACTCCCGCTTTC
>CAMPHP010000098.1 GCA_946885925.1 uncultured Litorilinea sp. | reverse complement strand
ACATGGGGTGCAGTGCCAACCAGTGAAACGCCATCCGCCGAGGTGCCATGGAGCGGGCTAGAGGTATCGGCTGTGGAGCCGTTGGATCTAGGCGCAGGTGCGGTCAGCGCAGCAAGCGTAGATGGCAACGAGCCATTGGCAGGCTATAAGCTCACTGTACCCACTGGGACAGAATGGGGCACAATTGAAACGCTGCTTACCCATGCAGATGTGGCCTTTGCCGAGCCAGATTGGCTTGCCCAAGTGGCGCAAGGTTCCCCCGACACGATGGAACCAGCCGTAGCCAGGGTCGAATCGCCCTTTAATGTGGCCGACGTGCTCTATCCTGAACAATGGTATCTGCAACGCATTGGTATGAGCCGTGCTTGGTCTATGGCTTTGGCCGAGGCGCAGGGAGGGCTTCAGACCATTGAGGTTGCCGTGATTGACACAGGGGTAGACTTTGCCCATCCCGACCTTGCCAACCGGCTTTTGGCTGGCTATAACTATGTGGATAACGATGCAACGCCCATGGATGATAACGGTCATGGCACGCACATCTCCGGCCTGGTGGCAGCGGCAGCGAACAATGATGGCATGGCTGGAACTGGCTGGCAGGTGCAGATTAATCCACTGAAAGCGCTTGATGATAATGGCCTGGGTGGTGTCAGTGGCATTGCCCAGGCTATCCGCGATGCGACGGATGAGGGTGCTCGTATTATCAACCTGAGCCTGGAATTGGCTGTAGATACTGCTGTGTTGCGCTCGGCTGTACAGTATGCAGCGTCGGAAGGGGTACTGGTCATTGCTGCTGCGGGCAACCAGGGCAAGAGTACGGTCAGCTATCCCGCTGCCTATCCTTCTGTGCTAGCGGTGGGTGCCACAACGTACTCTGATACGCGCGCCAACTACAGCAACAGAGGGTCACAGCTAGACATTGTGGCCCCTGGTGGCGGTTCGGGCAATTCGATTCTGAGTTCATGGACGCGTGATCCCGGTGCGCTCTGTCCTTCCGGGTTGCGACAAGTCAGTGGTGGCTTGTATTGCCAAGCAGATGGGACGAGCATGGCGACAGGCATTGTATCGGGGGCGGCTGCGCTGGTTTGGAGTATGCGCCCTGATTTAGATGCAAATGCAGTGCGCGAGATTCTCTTGGAGACAGCCGCCCCGATTGCGGGAAGTGCTAATGAGATTGGACAGGGACGGCTGGATGCAGCGATGGCAGTGCGTCGGGCAATGTCGCCTGTTTTGGCGCTGCCACAAGATTCCTTGGCGGCCTCTTCTCTTGTCAATGGCTCACCGATCTATCTCTCCCTACCCATAGAGAATTCTAGCTTGGAGCCGTTGACCTGGGAGGTTGCACCCGCGAGTGCGGCCCCTTGGTATGATGTGGTGGGGCCGCGCAGTGGCACGGTGATCTATAGCGAACCCGTGGCCGCACAAGTTGTCTTTACGCCAACTGCTGTCAATGTGGGCACCCATCTAGGCGAATTGCAGGTAACATCTACAACGAAAGATGGACAGAAGTCGGTCTACCGGGTTCCACTACGCTTTGATGTGGCTCATCCCGTGGTGGGGAACGAGCAGCTATTCTTACCCTGGGCGAGTGGCGAATCAGTAAGCTACAAATGGGCTGAGCCAATCTTTACAAAACGCGCCAACCATACCATCCCTGACAATGGCAGCATTGTGACCCCGTTGCCTTTTACCCTCACTGTGAAGGGGGCCAGTTACACCGACCTCCGCATCTTCACCGATGGCTTTGTGGTCGCCTCCGCATCGGCCCTTCCGTCTCATTTGCCAACGCACTGCCTGAACAACCAAACATGGCCCTCTTTCTCCGCCTATGGATGGTGGAGTGATTTGAGCGTGGGCGAAAATAGCCGCATTGCTACCTTCCAACCAAGCGCCGACCTATTTGTGATTGAATACGTCGATCTGATCAGCACGGGGGGCAGTGACCCAAACGATCTGGTGAGCTTCCAGATTGTGCTCAATCGCAATGGTGAGATTACCTTGAATTATGCCAAAGAACCCGAACATACGCCCTCTTTGCTTGTGGTAGGGGCGAGTGCGCTAGATGGTCGTTTCTATACCCTGACTACCTGTCATGTGGGGCGAACTGTTCTCGGTGAAGTGCCCCAGGCAAACCAATCCATTCTCTTTGGAACAGGAGACCTCTACTAATGGATGCGCCCGACCATCACGCCAAGGCTGCCAGCCAGGGCCAAGTTCTACTTGCGATTGTGACGGTGAGCGATCCACGCACGTCCGAGACCGATACCAGTGGCAAGTTGATTCGCCAGTTGGTGGAGAAAGCAGGTCATCGCGTGGTGGCTTATCGTATTGTGCGCGATGAGCCGGGCGAGGTGCGCGCTGCGCTGGAGGATTTCACCGATGGGCGGGCACGTTTGGTTGTTTTTAACGGGGGCACAGGCATCAGCCGCCGCGACCGCACCTATGATGTGATTAGCAAGGCATTGGAAAAGACGCTACCGGGTTTTGGCGAGATTTTTCGGATGTTGAGCTATCAACAGGTTGGCTCCGCAGCCATGTTAAGCCGCGCCACGGCAGGCGTCTACCGCGATACGGTGGTCTTTAGCATGCCAGGAGCGCCCAATGCGGTGCAATTGGCAATGGAGAAGCTAATTCTGCCGGAGATCCAGCATTTGGCGTGGGAGTTGGTGCGGTAGAGGGATTCAATCAGGAACCTTCGAGGAAGCCGGGAACTCTCTGGGTGGCTTCCTCAAAGGGGTAGGGCAACCTGTCGACCGATCAAGCGGACATAAGCAAGACCTAGCTCGTAAAGCGATAGGCCATTGAGCCGTCGGGGCGTGGGCTGTAATGACCGTAGAAGATGGGGCCATCACTGAGGGCTAGGGGAATCACCGCGTAGAGGTCGTCCACGAGCGGATAGTCATCCAGTTGTGTCAGGGGGATCCATTCGGGTGTGCCTTCGGCGCTTGTGGCAACTTCCCGCACCGCGCTTTCACCCGTTAGCACAAAGATCAACACGCCGGGGCGTGCGCCTTGCTCGTCCATGCCCGTGTCGATGTTGATCACGCCACGCAGCACCAACGCAACATCACGCAGCCCCGTTTCTTCGACTAACTCTCGCTGCCCAGCAGTTAACACATCCTCACTGGCTTCGATGTGCCCGCCCAAGCCATTATAGCGGTTGGCCCACAGCCGCTTGGTGGGCGCGCCTTTGAGCAAGAGCACCTCACGCTCGCCGCTGGCGGGGTTCGTGCTGGTGATGAGCAGGAGGGTGCGCGGGATGACTTGATAGCGGCGGCGATTTGGCTCGCGCACCCCCTGTTCGTTGGCTTGCATTAGGCGCGTAATTCCCAGCGTTCCAGCGTGACTTCTTCCAGATAGGCCTCATCCACATCGGCCCCACAGCCCGGCGCGGTCGGTACGCTCAAGGTGCTGTCCTCGTTAAGCGTAAAGGGATTGGTCACGATGTCGCGGTGGAAATAGCGGGCGTTGGCGCTGATGTCGCCAGGCAGGGTGAAGTTGGGCAGGCTTGCCAGCGCCACATTCCCGGCGCGACCAATGCCTGTCTCCAACATGCCACCATGCCAAACCGCAATGCCCGCAGCTTGGGCCATGTCGTGAATCTGCTTGGCATCGGCATAACCACCAATACGGCTGGGCTTGATATTGATAATGTCACATGCGTTCATTTCAATCGCCCAACGTGCATGGGCTGGTGAGATAATGCTCTCGTCCAGACAGAGGGGTGTCTCAAGTTGTTGCTTTAGCTTGGCATGGTCAAAGATGTCGTCATGCTCCAATGGTTGTTCGACCAGCAGCAGGTTGTACTCGTCCAGCTTTGCCAGGTGGGCAGCATCGCTTAGGTGATAAATCGAGTTGGCATCGACCTGAAGCTTGAGGTTAGGCCACGTTTCGCGTACGGCGCGAGTCGGTTCAATATCCCAACCGGGCTTGATCTTGAGCTTGATGCGCTGGTAGCCATCTTCCAGATAGGCGTTGACCACCTCGAGCAGCGTGTCAATGTCCTTCTGGATACCCACGCTCACACCAACAGCGACGCGATCGCGCGTGCCACCCAACATCTTGGCGAGGCTTTCACCGCGGATTTTGCCAAAGAGATCCCACGCCGCAAATTCTAAGCCAGCCTTCGCCATGCGATTGCCACGTACTTTGGCAAAGGCAGGAGTCACATCTTCCGGCCCATTGAGATCGGCGTTGAGCAGCATGGGGGCAAGGAACTCCTGTTGGATGATCCAAACTGTGTTGGTGTTTTCCTCGTTATAGAAGGGCGCGCCACCCACCGGCGATTCGCCCCAGGCGACAACACCATCGGCATCCAGCCGGATGATCACGGCATAGGAGCCATCTTCGCGCCAGCCAGAAGTCTCGAAGGGGGCTACATAAGGTAGCCGGATCTTGCGTAGTTCAATGCGTTCAATCCGCATGGGGTTGATGCTCCTTTTGTGGTTGCCTTATCACTGTTTACGCGTATCAACCTTCCTGGAAGCTCAGAAGCTTCCAGGAAGGGGTAGTTTATAAATATTCTCGCACTAGAATATAGTGCCAGCCATGATTGGTTAGATGCACACAGTCTACCATTGTATAGCCTGCATCAAAGGCTTCTTCCAAGACCGAACGCAGATAAAAGCGCCATGCTAGGGATAGCTCACGGTCGGCGCGGCGGATCTTGCTAATATCGCTAGGGATTGGCACTGCCAGCGGGCGACCATCATGGCTAAGTGTTGTTTCGCTGGGTACGTCAAAACCAGCAGCGTTGATTCGGGAAGGAAGAATGTCGAGGATCTCTGGCGACCAGGTGCGCTCGGCGTTGGCTTTGGATGCGATGGTATGCAGCACATGGGGGCTGGTGAGCCGCCAATCAACCTGGCAGCGGTCAGAAGGCGCGCCGCGGTTCAACTCGTCGGTCATCTCTCCATAGAGGTTGCGTAGATAGGTTGTACAGGTGGCTCCCAAACGATGGATATTGAAAACGCCGTTGGCTCGAAAGAGCGGATCGTAGGTCCAGGTAATCCAATCCGTCAGGCCTTGTGCCAACACATATTCGCGCTGGGCGAGTTTCAGCCGCAGCCCTACATGCTTGCCCTGCCAGTCGGGGAGGACACCTGCCATGTGGCTGCAAAACTTGAGCCTTGGTTCGGCATCAGGTGTCGCTGGATCGATCCCAGTGCCGAGCCAACCCAAGGTCGCACCGACCAGACCCCCCGTACTCTCCGGGCCATCGGCATCATAGGCCCCTAGCACTAACCCGCCATTCTTTGCCAGCGTCGCTAGTACATGAACGGGCATAATATCAACGGCGTCGCTGCCCCACACCCTACGCTCTAATTGCTGAAAATGTTCATAGGCGGCGACATCTTGAAGTGGGCGAATCGTGATTGAGCTAGCAGCGGAAGGTTTGGCTAGGTCCATAGTTTGATGATCTCGTCAGCGGCAAAGGTAGGGAAGGGGACGCGGCGACCTGCGCGCGTGGCAACAAGCATTTGCGAGTTTCCAACGATAGGGGGTATGGCTTGATCCGTTATCTGCCCAATGACAGCCCCAGACCAGCCAACTTCTGCCCATGCTTGGAGCACCTTGTCAGCATCTTCGGGCGCACAGGTAGCCAAAAGCGCACCAGAGGCAATCGTTCCCAACGGGTCTAGGCCATAGGTGGCGCATAGCTCGACCGCTAGGGGCGAGCATGGAATGGCGTCCAGGTTCACCTTCAAGCCCGCACCAGCGGCGACTGCCATCTCGTAGAGTCCGGTAGCAATGCCTCCCTCGGTGGGATCATGCATAGATGTCACCAGACCCGTGTTGGCTGCAGCTAGGGCTGGAACCACAACGCTGATACCGGGGTTGTGCAGATAGGCGGCAGCCTCGTCTAGCTTCGCTGCGGACCAGCCACGCGCCAGCAAGTCGGCCCGTTTTTCACGGGCAATAATGCTGGCCCCTTCTATTGGGATTTGCCCTGCCAACAGCACCACATCGCCAACGCGACAGCCTCGGCCTGAGATATAGCGGTCGCGCGCCACTTCGCCCAACATGGTTCCCGCTATAACTGCTTGGTTGACGGAAGGGGTAACCTCAGTATGTCCTCCTGCCACCACAATATCGAGCATGGCACAGGCTGCACCAATCTGGGCGAAGATGTGGCGAACCATTGCTTCGTCGCTGTGACCTGCGGGCAGCAAGAGCGTGGGCAAGTAGAAACGAGGCGTGGCCCCCGTGACAGCAATATCATTGGCGCAGACGTTGACCGCGTAATAGCCGATCTCGTCGGTGGCAAAGGTGATGGGATCACTCTTGACAACCAGCAGCCGGTCACTGCTAGGGTTAAAGTCAATGACTGCGGCATCTTCGCCCACCGCTGGCCCCAGGAGTAACTGTGGATGGCGGGTAGGCAGGTCGCTTAAGAGATCTGCCAAAAGTGTGGCGGGAAGTTTTCCCGCAGCAAGAGGTGTGTGGTGCAACTTAGACATGCGCTGTATCGGTCATAAGGCGGGCTGTGCCGCAAAGATAGTTATCAAGCTTATCTAATTCATGGGACAATGTGAATGGGCATTCCTAGAAAGGATAGGTTAAAGAGTGTCTCTGCGTCTTCATCATCCAACATGGCGCAGCCAAAGGTGGCGGGTTGACCAATCAGCCCATCCCAGATCTTTTCGCCGGTCTCCCAGCGCAGGGGCAAGCCGTGGATGCCATTCTCATAGGTGCCGACATCATAGATACCTAACCAGTAGGGCATGTCCAACTCATAGGCGGTACTCTTTGCCATTTCCTGCTTGGTCTGAACGGCGAAGTTACCTGTGCGGGTGATCCACTCGCCATAGCCAGTGCTGCACTGCCAAGCATAGCGCACATTCTCGCCTTCGAGCACCCAACATTGCTGGCGGCTGAGACTGACGATAAAGCGAGTTCCAGAGAGGGGGATGGGTGGGGCGTCGACGGGCAGCGGCGGCGGGCCATAAGGAATCCGTAGTTCTAACCCCAAGTAAACGGTTTCAGTATCAGGCAAGTCGTTATATTCAAGCAAGGCAAGCTGGGTGCTGTCGAATTCGCGCGCCAGTTCGGATAAGGTATCACCTGGTTTGACTGTGTAGTAGAAAAAGCCGCTGCGCGGGCGACCAATCGGCTTTGGCGCAGCATCTTCCTCGCTCTCTTTCTTGTTCTCTTCAGCACCAGAGCCATCCTCGCTGGGTGGCATGGGAGAGGGGATAATCAACTGTTGACCAATATAAATGGCGTCGGGGTTGACGATCTGGTTGGCTTCCATCAATGCCGCTAGGGTCAGCCCATGCTCCTGGGCAATACGCCCCAAGCTATCGCCTTCCTCAACCGTGTGGCGCAGTCTGTCATCACTTGCCGCTACCACTGCATCTCCTGCGTTCCCAACAGGAGTCACGGGTGGCGCAAAGGCTAATTCCTTGGCAGTGGCTGGCAGGATCAACTCCTGTCCTAGCTCCAAGAGGGTGCTTGATTCTAAGTTGTTGAGCCAACGCAGCGCGCTTTCTTCTACCCCAAAGCGCAATGCAATGTAGGCGATGCTATCTCCTGCACCCACGGTGTAGGTCTGATTGAGCGAGGCAATGGGGTTGCCACTGTTGGTGAGCGTAGGAGCGGGCGCGTCAACTTGGGCTGCTTCGGTGCTGATGACAGGAGTCAGGCGCAGCTTTTGACCGATGACAATGGTGTCAGGGTCGCTAATACCATTGATTTCCATCAACTCGTCCATTGTCAAGCCATATTGTTCGGCAATGCGACTGAGGCTTTCACCGGGCAGAATGAGATGTTCGGTGGGTGGCGTGTCAGGCGCGTAGGCTTCGTCAACAGCGATGGCGGGTGCAGGGGCCGCGTCAGACGGAGCAGGCAGCACCAAGATTTGCCCTGAGACGATGGCATCCGGGTCGGTGATGCTGTTGAGTTCCATCAACTCGGTTAGGGATATGCCATAGGATTCAGCGATTTGGCTGAGGGTCTCACCAGGCTCAATGGTATGCGTTGGTGACGATTGGGCATAGACACGGGTTTGTGGTGTCAAGAGTGTGACCACCACGAGCGTTAGCCCAATTGCCCCCAATCTTACCCAGGGCACAGTATCAAGTATGGAAAAGCTCTGCTTCATGCACTGCATCATAGCGCACATTCTAGACCATTTTGCTATAAGGGGCTAAGATGAGGTATACTTATATACTATGAATCGGTTTAGCGTTTCTTCTTTTTCTCGCCACATTGTGCCTGTGTGCTCCTTCCCAGAAGAGAGCCATGTCGCGGCGCGCCCAATTGTCGTTGCTGCATCGGTTGGTTCTACACACGCGCAATGGAGGCCCCTTCGGTAAATCGTTTTAATTCCGGAATGTCGCGGCCTCCTGGGTATAGGAGGCTTTTTTTATTTTGAGGTTTTTGTTTGAGGTATTGTTCTTCGCTTCCTGTACTTGGGAACTCCGGCCATTCCTCATT
>CAMPHP010000097.1 GCA_946885925.1 uncultured Litorilinea sp. | reverse complement strand
GAACTGGACACCGTTGTCGGTCAGGCTGGTGTGAAGCTTATAAGAAACGGCGGCTATCAAATGCCTCAAGAACTCGGTGGTGACCGTGCGTGTCATCTTTGGAGTACACTGGCATAGATCGAATACGTGATGTGAAAACCAGGGTGGTGTATTTGACAGTAGGGCGGGCAAATGGTATGATTTGCACATCAACTTGGCGCCTCAACAGTGCCTGACAGAAATGTCAATCTGAGGAGGCGTGGTGTAGCGGTTAGCATATTGGCCTGTCAAGCCAAAGGTCGCGGGTTCAAATCCCGTCGTCTCCGCACTTGGCCCACTCTGGGGCGTATGTTGATAAGAATAGGCCAACTGTGTAAGCAGTTGGCCTATTCATTTCATGGGTCAGTACCAAGTGATAGTCCGACTTGAGTGTCATTGCCACGACCATCTCATCCTGCACATAAACACGTTCGACAATCCGCTTTATCAATTCATTCTGTCTCTCCACATTGCCCTGGCACGCGGCCCAGTGCTTCAGCATCTCGGTGTGGAATCTATGCTGTGAATACCATGATGCACGTAATTGTCCCTACTGGATAAAAAGCTCATCCGGCATGGACATTACAGCCTCAAAATGGAACGCTTTGTGCACCATGGGCCGCTGCGCCGTGTGCATGAATGTGTTTTTGGTGTGCTGGCAAATGATCCCGGCCTATGCGCTGAGGTTGCAGAACTATCGTCGCATCTTGGGCCGATTCGACTATAAGCTTTGCACCTACATGGACGAAGCCCATGTAGCACAGCTGGACTTATAAAAAGACGGCTGCACCCCCGCGGATGCAGCCGTCTTAAGATGTGGCCGCAGCGCTCAGTGAGCTACGCCGTGACCAGTGTTGCCTAGAAGGCGCAAGCGAACTTCTGTCATCCCGAGCGGCAGGACTGTTAGCGCATGGATACCAAAGATGCGGTAGACACCTTATCGACCAGGAATTCTGCCAGCAGGTTTCTGACATCACGGAAGGAGGTCACACAATACTTTGCCGCTGAAATGTTGCTGCCTACCTTGATGGTGATTGCATGGGGAGGCATGGCCTTGAATGTGTCTTCATCGGTGTGATCATCGCCTGCGGCAATAACAAAGTCGTATGTATCTTCTTCGAGCCAGACACGGGCGGCATTTCCTTTACTCACCCAGTTGCTTTTGATCTCGATTACCTTTTTGCCTTGCAGGATCTGTAATCCCCTATCGACGGCATACAACCTAATGTTATCCTCTAACTCTATGGCGCGCTGTTCGCCCAGCCCCGGCTCAACTTTACGATAGTGCCAGCTCAACGAATAGCTTTTTTCTTCAATAAAGGCCCCCGGTGTACGATCGGTATAAGTTTCCATAATCGGCAGAATCTCGTGCTTCCATTCATCGGTCAAGCCAGGATGCTTCTGCCATGACTGGCGAAATCGTTTTGTCCAAGCCCCATGTTCGGCGATAAAATCGAGGGGCAGATCTCCAAGCCACTCCTCCAACGTCTCATGCTTGCGCCCACTGATGATGATCAACTTATTCCTTTGATCCGCAGCCAGTTCCTCCAGCAGGCTGTACAGCTCTTTGTCAGGACGGACTTGCAGGGGGTTAACGTTAAACCCCATCAAGGTGCCATCATAATCCAGGAAAATGATACGCTTGGTGGAATTGGCATACTGCTGCCGGACATACTTGAAGCCATCGGCACTTAACTGCTTAGTGAGTAACGCTTTTTGTATGCCTTTTACTTCAGTTAGGCGCTGCATAAATAGCTTCACCCAGTGGTGAATATCAAACTTCTCGACCGTACTCCGCATCCCTCGCATCCGTTCTTGCTGTTCTTCGATCGGCATCTCTAGTGCTCTAAAGATGGCATTTGCCAATCCTGCGACATCATTGGGGTTAATGATGATGGCTTCCGACAATTCCTTAGACGCACCGGCCATTTCGCTCAATATCAGAACTCCTTTTTCATCCGTTCGGCTGGCAACATACTCCTTGCTTACGAGGTTCATGCCATCACGTAAAGGGGTCACAAGACATACATCGGCCGTCTGGTACATTGCCGAGAGCAGTTCCGGCGAGATGGAACGGTAAAGGTAAAAAACCGGCTGCCAACCCAAGGTTTGATTACGTGCATTGATATTGCTTACTGTCCTGTCGATCTCTTTCTTCAGTTCTCTATAGGGCGGCACCCGATCACGTGAAGGGACTACAATCATGAACAGGGAAACCTTTTCTTTGTACTCGGGGTGAGTTTTCAAGAAGAGATCAAATGCCTGCAGTCGCTGCAAAATGCCCTTACTGTAATCCAGCCGGTCTACAGATAGGATCATCCTTGCTTCTCGTACCGATTGCCTAGCCTTGCCGATGTTCCTTTGCACCCTTTCGTGGGTAGTCAACTCCACAAATTTCTGATAGTCGATGCTCATGGGAAAGGCATCCACGATTGTAGGCATGTTATTGACCATCAGCTGGTTGAGAGACGAACTCACCCCCAAGACTCGGGTGGCAGCGCTGATAAAGTGCCGGAGGTCATCATAGGTATGAAAACCGACCAGGTCGGCACCCAGCACACCTTTCAACAAACGGTCACGCCAGGGAATCTGTCTGAACACTTCATAAGACGGGAAGGGAATATGGTGAAAATAGCCTATGCTGAGTTCTGGCATCTGTTCGCGCACGATTTGGGGTACCAGCATCAATTGGTAATCGTGTACCCAGATGGTATCTCCCATTTTGGCCTTGGCGAGCACAATGTTCGCAAACTTGTAGTTTACTTCTTCATATGCTTCCCAGTATTCTTGCAGATAAGTGGCATATGAGGACATGTAATGGCATATCGGCCAAAGGATTCCGTTTGAAAATCCTCCGTAGTAATTCTCGATCTCTTGCTGGGTAAGAAATACAGGTTCAAGATTCAGATGGTGGAGGCTATCTTCTATATGCCGCTGTTGTGTTGCATCTTCTACAAAGGTTCCTGGCCACCCGATCCAGATATTGTTGCCTTCTTTATAGATCGAACTTAATCCGGTGGCTAGGCCACCTTCACTCGGTTTGAAGGAAATCTGGCCGTCTATGAGTTGCGTCTTGACAGGCAAGCGATTGGAAACAATGATTGTTTTATACATGAGGAACTCCTTCCAGCGTGGAACCGGCAACCGGAGTAAATCAACTTCTCCGGCAACCATTCTTTTATCCTATCACCCCATCCTAACATACTTTTGCTTGCCTTTATCCTTACGTCAGCAACTACGCTTCAATTGTCCCATCCAATCAAGTGCTATGAATTCAATACCTTCGCTACTCATTGGCCGACCAAGAAGATGTACCTGAAGGAAGTGACGAATCTACAAGTTTGCTAGTCAGGGAAACCTTCCTCTGCGACTATGCACGATAAGAAGTTGAGAAGCGTATCTGGAATGGTCGCTGACACTTATAGAAGTGTGTAGAGGCGTTAACTCTACAGCTTGCATAAATTTTGACCTAGACGCCTAAAGAAAACGCTTAAAACTCGTGCTATCCTTATCGTGCATAAACTTTTTCGAAGCTCCGAGGAAAGTAGTCTAAGCAGGATTGTTGGTAAGGCCAGATGTCTGTTAGAAAGCCAGGGGGCCCTAGTCATTCGACTGGGCCTCCTGGATTTTGTTTATAGATGGTCGCTTCTGGTTTGCCTTATTTATTCCTGAACTTGGGCAGCAAGTTTCTCCATGCGGTCGGTGTCGGGTGCGCCCATGATGTGATAGCCGCCATCTACGTAGAGCACTTCGCCAGTGATCTGGCTGGCCCAATCGCTAAGAAGAAAGCGGGCGGCGTCGCCAACGTTTTCCTGCGTCACGTTGCCCATAGGAGCGACTGAACCTACATAACTGAGACTCTTGCGGAAACCGCCGACGCCAGATGCGGCCAACGTTTTGATGGGGCCAGCACTGATAGCGTTGACGCGGATGCGTTCCGGTCCTAGATCCCAGGCGAGATAGCGCACGCTGGACTCTAGCGCGGCCTTGGCAACACCCATGACATTGTAGTTGGGTGTCACTTTTTCTGCACCATAGTAGGTTAAGGTGAGGATGCTTCCCCCATTGGGCATGAGCGGCATGGCACGCTTGGCAAGGGCGATCAGGCTGTAACAACTGACATCCAGGGCAATACGAAAACCATCGCGGCTGGTGTTGCTGAAGCGACCAGTTAGTTCTTCGCTGGGTGCAAAAGCAACGGCGTGGACCAGAAAGTCCAGCGTGCCAAAGTGGGCAGATGCCTTTGTAAAGAGTTGATCAATGGCTTCGTCACTGGTAACATCACATTCCGCAACAAAATTGCTGCCGATGCTCTCGGCTAGTGGCTCGACACGCTTCTTTAGAATTTCACCTGCATAGCTGAAACCTATTTCTGCACCTTCTTCGTGCAAGGCTTGGGAAATTCCCCAAGCAATAGAATTCTTGTTGGCAACACCAAAGATGATGCCTTTTTTGCCTGTAAATAGACCCATGATACAGTTCCTCCACGGAGTATTTGTGGTCTGACTATGTTCAATAGCCGATCGTGTAAATAATCGTGTAAATAGCCGTTAATGGCCGGTCGTCACCAACGATTGCCAAGCACCATTTGTAGTTGACGTTTTGTCTACCGGCTTATTAATGACCGTTCTGTCATTCAGTTTGTGCAGAATTTGCTTTCCAATTGGTTAGAACACCGTATGCTACGAATGGTTCCGGAAATAGATTCATACGTTTGGTATACGTTTGCCTGACGGGTTGCCAAATTTCGCCCCGCTGGACTTTACAAATCAGATGAGCCGTGTTACTATGCAAAACATGAACTGTTCGTTCATTGCGGTGCGGCCTAGCCGCTATCGGGGGAACCGCAATGGACGGCAGTTCTTTTTTATGCCCAATTTTAGACACTTTGTCTAAGGAGCGACCAGCCGTAAGAACTTCCGCTTCCCCGCCTGCAACGTTCGCTCACGACCTGGCAGTGGCTCAACGACCTCGCCTGTGCCGCCCACTACCTCTCCTTCAAGCCGTACGCCACCTTGTTCCACCAAGCGCCGTCCTTCACTTTTACTCTTGACGAGATCTGCCGCCACAAGTAGGTCAATAATATTGAGGGCAGATGTGAGTTGATAGGTCGGAGCATCGCTGGGTGCTTCGCCGTGGTGCATGCGCGCGGCGTCTGCGGCGGCTTTGTTTGCTGCTTCTTCGCCATGGAAAATATCTACAATTTCCCATGCCAGTTTGTGCTTAAAGTCGCGCATGGAAAGCTCGCCCGCCTCAATGGCAGCAAAGTATTCGTTGATTTGCTGCACAGACCATCGCGTAATCAACTCGGCATAGTTGCGCATGGCACTGTCGGGCACGTTGAGAACTTTGGTATAGATGACGCCTGGTGGCTCACTGATGCCGATATAGTTGCCGGTTGATTTGGACATGCGCTGAACACCATCGGTGCCGACCAGGATGCGCGAGGTGAGCACGATTTGGGGCTTCATGCCAAAAGACTCCATCAGTTTGCGCCCAGCCATCAAGTTAAAGAGTTGGTCAGTACCGCCCACCTGCACATCAGTCTGCAATGCAACGGCATCATACCCCTGCATCAAGGCGTAGAAAAACTCATGCAGCCAGACAGCGTCGCCAGTGGCGTGGCGCTTGGCAAAGTTCTCGCGCGCTAAGAACTGCTGGACGGTGAAGTTGCTGGCAAGTTGGACAATCTTGGCGAAGTCCAGGCCAGCAAGCCATTCATGATTGTAGCGTACTTGCGTGCGGGATTTATCCAAGACGATCCAAGCCTGATCTGCATAGGTCTTGGCTTTTGCCACGGCTTCTTCCAAGGTCTGTTGGCGACGAACACTCTCGCGGTCGCTGGGATCGCCGATAATGCCCGTGAAGGTCCCGATGAGAAACGTGACTTCATGGCCCAAATCTTGGAACTGGCGCAGCTTGCGCATGCTAATCGTGTGGCCGAGATGCAGATCTGGAGAAGAAGGATCATAGCCACAATAGACCTTGAGCGGGCGTCCGGTGTCATAGCTTTCTTGTAGCCGCTCGCGCAGTTCGCGCTCCATGTTGATGTAGGTCAATTCGTCACCGAAATCGACGCCGCGCATCAGAATTTGCATCTGTTCGTCGACAGGTGGAAACTTCGCCATGATTATTCTCCCATAACCAGTAATTCAAAGAATTAGAACAATGAATCAGAATTATCGCACAGAAAGTGCATATAGAAATAGAGAACGCGTGGCCTACTGGTCCACGCGTTGTTTTACTGCTGAACCACACCACATGATACCCGAACTTGAGTGGCGCGGTCAATCCTTTTCGGGTGAAGTTAGCGAGCTAAGATTCGGTGAGCTGGGAAAGGTTACTCGGCTGGGATTGCACTCAAGACTGTGCCTGCTTCGTTGACTTCCAAATTCCAGGTTGAACCTGGCGTGCAACTCTGATATTCTGCAAAGCTACGCGCTTTGTAGATATAGGTGTTATCACTTGCTTGGAAGACACATGCGTACTCTTCGTCTCGTTCACCTTCTCGCTGGCCTGACGTGAGAGAAGGCCAAGAAGGGCTGAAGCCAGCACCTTCTTCTGTAACTACATCAACTGGTCGCCATTCTCTCACTGTATATTCGCAGCGTTGTTCGAGTATCTGGTAAACGCAGTCTACAAAGACCTGGGCGCTGCCATCGCCTTGATCGATGGCATAGGGTGTGCCGCAGACCTCGCGCGAATTGGCAATCGGCTCATCCACTTCGGCGCGTACCTCTTCGGTACAAGCCCCAATCGTTGCGTCGGCAGGGATTTGGTCCAGCCAGGCCGTATATCTGACGGGCTGCAAATCCATGATTTGGATGGTGCGAACCCAGCGTGTATCGGAAACTGTGCCAACGACGGCTGTGCGTTCACTCCCGCTGAACATAAAGACTGCCGCGGCAATGACCAGTAGAACGACAGCACCGATGGCGATCCAAAGACAGCCACTACCTCGACTATTTTGAGGTTTTTGTGTGACTGCTGGTGCTGCTGCTGTGGGCAGTGGCGCACCACAATTTTTGCAGTTACGCAGATTGGTGGGGTTTTCTGTCCCACAGGCCGTACATTTAACAACCTCTGGCCCCTTGGTGGTGAAGTTTGCGACCACTTCACCCGCAGTGCGTGCTTGCGCTTTGGTTAGGTCGCCGCCACACTGCTTGCATACCTTGGCCCCTGCCGGGTTGCGGGCATCACAATAGGGACAATGGATATCTGGCCCGGCGCTTGCTTTGCGGGCAACAGCATCGTCCTTAACAATATTGGCTTGTGTGGGAGCCACGAATTTAACGTCTGGAGGCTGGGGAGAGCCGCAACCTTGGCAGGTGCGGCTGCTGCCCGGATTCCTTGTATTACAAGTGGGACAAACCCATTCTAACTCGACAAAACCCAGGGATTTTTTAGCCATATGTGCAGTGTAGTAGGTGAGGGAATTGGTGTCAAATTTGGTCTAAATATTTAGGACGCAAGTAAGCCGGATGGCAAGAGAGCTTGCCTGAAGGTGTTGTCGGTAGGTACAATGAGGGCATGACGGATCAAGGGCGCGAGCAGGAAAATATCAATGCGGATGACGGCTCGTCGGATAATGGCGCGCCGACTTTTGCATGGGAATTTGTGAATGATGAACACCCGAACGCTGCGCCAACGACCTCTTCACGCGTTGTAGAGGGCGGGCCGGTTGTGCGCAGACGTGGCATGCCTGCGCGGTATGCGGACTCGCCACCAAGAGTAACCGCGGCTAGAGTAATCCAGGAACGTAAGACGCATAGTGCCAGCAGAGAGCGCCAGTCTGCCAAGTCTGGACGGCCAATGCCGACGGTGTTGCCGACAAGTGGTGAGTATGGCAGCGCGCGCGCAAATTATGTCCGCGACCAGCTTAACCGTGCTTTAGATCGCTGGTGGGCCTTTGGTGAATTGCCACCCGTGGCCGTATTGCGTGATGGATTGCTCTTGTTAGAGGCAGGTGGATCTGCGACCGAGAGCCAACGCACGCTCTTGTTACGCGCTGCATTGGCCTATGGCAAGGGTGTTCAAACCGCGTTGCGCCATCAGTCAGATCCGGAGCGGGTGGCGCTGGTGTTGGTTGAAGCGCTTCTCGACTGGTCGCCGCCGCTATCCCTTCGCAATATAAACCCAATCCTGAAGGGCAACAAAGATGTGCGAGAGGCGTTGGTGGTCGAACTCGAACGCAGTCTCGTGTTATTAACGGGGGAGCCAAAGCGTCGGGCACAGGTGGTCTATGACGAGCTTATGCAAGCTCCCATCCCTGGTCGTGACGTGCAGCAACCACTTACGGCGACCCTGATCACGAAGACGCAGCGTTGGTTGCGCCAGCTCATTTTGATTCTGTTGCTGCTGGCTATTGCTGGCTTTGTATTTTGGCAACAGCGTCAAAGCACTCCTGATGACATGGTAGAGATTC
>CAMPHP010000096.1 GCA_946885925.1 uncultured Litorilinea sp. | reverse complement strand
AATATCTTTAAGGCAATGGATTCCAACGCAGCGACAGCGCAACAGCCACTACAGCCAAGAGCGCGCCAGCGGCTGCAAAGAATACGCTGATTTCCGTTGTTTCATGCTTCATGATCAAGGAGGTCGGCAGATTCTGGAAGACCTCGTGCAGTTCGTCGGCACTTTCCGCCGAGTAGTAGATCCCACCTGTCATATCTGCAACTTCCTTGAGCGTATCCTCATCAATTCCCCGGCGGAACCCGCCACCGCCAAATTCCCGTCCTCCCCCAAATGGCTCCATGCCGCTACCAAATTGATCATTACCGCCACGAAACGAGTCGCTGTCACCATAGCGCGCCCCACAATTCATGGCCGCGCCATTCGCCGTACCAAAGCCGATGGTATAGACACGGATGCCGCGATCAACGGCTTGCTGGGCAGCATCCACAGGCAATGGCCCACGATTGCTCGCGCCATCGGTCAGCAAGACAATAATGGCAGGTACATAGGCTCCATTCGGCACAGCCGTAGGTTGAATGCCACCGGAACCATCCATCACACTGGGGGCCACACTGGTATCCACTTCGGCAATCGCATCAATTGAGGAAAGAATCCCACTGCCAATCGCTGTCCTGCGTGCCGTGGTGATGCTCTGAACAACATCCTCCAACACTTCCTGGTCTGTTGTGGGTTCCTGGACAACCGCCGCAAAACCAGCAAAGGCAACAATGCCAATCTGTGTGTTGGCTGGCTGGCGTCGAATAAACGAGAGTGCAGCAGATTGCGCGGCTACCATGCGGTTGGGCGGCACATCAGTCGAGCACATACTGCGTGACGCATCTATGGCAAGGATTATGGTTGTCTTGCCAGCGGGCACACTGACAATGCTCACCGGGCGGCTGACTGCCAAAACCAAGCTAATCAATGCCAAGAGGAACATCGCAAAGGGTAGGTGACGCCGCCAGCGTGAATAGCGCGGTATCGCATCGCGCACTAATGACAAACTGGAATAGCGCACCGTAAAACGCCGCCTTCGTCGCAGCATCCAAATGTATGCAGCGATGAGCAAGGGAACAAGCCCCAACAGGAGGAGGAATCCAGGCCATAGAACGTCCATCATCTACCTCCGATTCAACATCATGGAACGCGGCTAAACCAAAAGAGCGACGATGTGCCGCCGAGCAGCAAAATGAGAATGCTAGCCCCCGCAAAAAGCGCTGTGATCTCCATCTTTTCCGGCTTGATCACCAGTTCTGGGTCGAGATTCTCATAAATCCCAAGCAACTCCTCTTTATTCGTTGCATTGTAATAAGAGCCGTCGGTGAGTAGAGAGATCTGCTGCAACATTTCCTCATCAAGTCGCGTGTGCACCATAAAGCCCTCAACCTCTAGCACGGTCCCTTCCTGACTGCCGATGCCGATGGTATGAATCCGCACACCCCGATCCGCAGCAACCAAAGCAGATTCTAATGGATCGGGTGGCGCGGTGTTCTCGCCATCGGTGAGCATGACAATCACAGCGGGTGAGTAGACGCCTTCGGGCATAGGTGTGGGTGACGGTGTTGCGGTCGGCGTTAGATTGCTCAGAAGCCGCGCCGACGCTTCTGCTTCGCTATCCACAAAGATCGAGTTGAGCGCAACGAGGATACCCTGTCCAATCGAGGTTCCGCGCTGGGGTGCCAGACGGTCAATCGTTGCCAGGATCGTATCCTGATCATTCGTCGGCACTTGCACAGCAAGACCCCCCTCGCTAAAAGCGACGATACCGATCTCCATGCTAGGTGGTTGGCGCACCACAAACTCGCGCGCGGCTGCTTTCGCTGCTTCCATGCGCGTTGGCTCTAGATCGGTGGCTGCCATACTGCCAGAAACATCAAAGGCAAGAATGATAGTACCTTGCAGCCTGGGCAGGCTTACAACCGCTTCGGGGCGAGCAAGCGATATGAGCAGAATGGTCAGACCGGTCAGAAAGAGTATCGCCGGGATATGACGGCGCGGCCCAAGCGGTCGATTGGCGGCATCTTGCACAATACCCAGCGTGCCATAGCGCGCAGCAAACTGCTGACGCTGCCGTTGAATGCGGACGTAGAGCACGGCAAACAACGGAATGAACAGGAGCAACAAAAGCATCGCCGGCCAGATAAATGACATGGCTACATCCTAGATGCTACATCTTACAAGTACCTAAACAGCGAGGGGATACCTCCTCGCAGACTCGCCGGTATGACAAGGCGCACGTCATTCTGTCACCCCGCAAGTGTCTCTCTGCCGCTGTGTTTCCAGAGAGAAGCCCCCTGGGCGCGGTTCTGACCGCCTGCCTTACCGCCTTTTACGCAACTTCGCAAAGCGGACAATGGCACGCACGAGGTCTTCCTCGGTCGAGAGCGACAAGGCGTCTACGCCAGCGCGCTTAAAGGACTCCGCCAGTTCTGCCTGGCGTCGCTGCGCCGCCTCTTGAAAACGCTGGCGGAACTTTCGATCATGTGTATCCACATAAAGTTGTTCGCCAGTTTCCGCATCCTCCATAATCACTGGACCGATATCGGGCAGTTCCATTTCACGCGGATCCCACAAGCGGATAGCGAGAACCTCATGCCGCTGGCTGAGCAGATTCAACGGCTGCTCCCACCCTGGTTCGCTGATGAAATCGGAAATAATAAAGACTAACGAGCGTCGCTTAATCGTGTGCAATCCTGCGAGCAAGAGTTGGGCTAGATTCGTGGCTGTTGACGTGGCATAAGTTGGCTGCTTGAGCAGGTCGTTGACCAGGCGCAGCACTTGAATGCGCCCGCTGCGCGCCGGAATCGTACGTTCAACCCGGTTGCCATAAAACATAGCCCCGACACGGTTGCCATGCCGTGTAAGTAGTTGGGCAATGGTCGTGACAAAATCAATCAGAACGGATCGCTTCAGACTTTGTACCGTACCAAAATCCATCGAAGGAGTGAGGTCGAGCAGAAACCAAGCAGTAATTTCACGATCTTCGACATACTGGCGCACGTAGGGCGTATCCATACGCGCGGTAACGTTCCAATCAATGTAGCGAATGTCGTCCCCAGGTTGGTACTCGCGCAGATCGGCAAAGTCCACACCATAGCCATAAAAGAGGCTGCGGTAGTCGCCTTGCAGCAGACCGTCCAAACGGCGAATAACTTCCCAGTCAAGCCGCAGGAGAATGCGTTCAGGCGTTGACTGCGATGTTTGCATGTTCATGCAAAGGCACCTCTGGCACCGGAATGCGGTTGAGAATTCGCTTTAACAAGTCGTCGGCACTCACATTGTCCGAGAGTGCTTCATAGGAGAGCACAAGACGGTGGCGCATCACATCGAGCGCCATATCGAGCACATCCTGTGGCAGCACATAATTGCGCCCGCGCACAAAGGCCAATGCCCGTGCGGCGAGAATGAGGTTAATGGAGGCACGCGGGCTGGCCCCAAAGGTGATATAGTGTTCAATCTCTTTCAAGCCAACCTCTTTGGGCGTTCGTGTGGCAGTCACCATCTTGATCGCATACTCGATCAAGGCTGGGTCTACGAAGACCCTAGAAGATACCTTTTGCAGTTCGAGCAACTGCTGCGTCGTTAGCACCTTTTGCACAGCCTCCAACATGCCCGTCATACGCTCGACAATGACAAATTCCTCGGTGGGTGAGGGATACCCGACAAGCACCTTGAGCATAAAGCGATCCACCTGCGCCTCGGGCAAAGGATATGTACCTTCTGTCTCGATGGGATTCTGCGTTGCCAGTACCAGGAAAGGATCGGGAACCGGGAAGGTTTCGCGGCCAATCGTCACTTGCCGCTCTTGCATCACTTCAAGCAGCGCGCTCTGCACCTTGGCCGGGGCGCGATTGATTTCGTCTGCAAGTAGAAGGTTGGTAAAGACTGGCCCAAACGAGGTATTGAATTCGCCCGTCTTTTGATTGTAGATGCGCGTGCCCACCAAATCGGCAGGGACAAGATCTGGCGTAAATTGAATGCGCTTAAACTCGCCGCCAATCGCTTCCGCCACAGTCTTAATCGCCATCGTCTTGGCAAGACCTGGCACGCCTTCCACCAGGATATGCCCGCGCGCCAGGAGGGCGACAATCAATCGCTCCAACAGATGGTCTTGCCCGACAATCACCTTCTTCACTTCATACAACAGGCGTTCCATCGGCAACCCATTCTCGGAATTCCCATTTTGATTCATTATGTTCCTCTCCAATGGATGCGTTTCGACGCAACCACTCGCCTTGCCAAAACAACTGTGAAATGCAGAAATACAAACGTGAAATAAAAGCGTGAAGGACGAATGTGAAATGTAGTCGAAGGACGCGATCAATAGGGCGGCAGACCTGCGGCACCACCCGCAGTATCTATCGGCACAGCAAAGCCGATGCCGACAAAGAAGTTTTCATCCGTGGGATTGGCAAGCCCGGTCACAATGCCGACAACCTGACCATAGCGATTGAGCAGTGGACCACCCGAATTGCCGGGATTGACAGCAGCGTCAATCTGAATCAAACCTTCTATTCGCTGATCACTGTTTTGAGGTCGAAAGGTGCGCTCGAAACCGGAGATCACACCCGAACTCATAGAGGCATACAGACCAAAGGGGTGACCAACAGCAAATGCTTCGTCGCCAACTCGCATAGCGTTTGGGTTGCCCAACGTTGCAGGCACGAATACTTCCGGCAGCCTGCTTGGGCTAAGCACGGCAATATCGTTCTCTGGCTGGGCAGCCACAATCTGCCCGCTTGCCTCTGTGCCGTCGGCAAAGGTCAATTGAATATCCGTGGCATTGGTGACGACGTGCAGGCTGGTGAGAATTTCGCCATTATCGTTGATCACAACACCACTACCCAGACCATGCCCCTTCTCCTCATCCTCACTCTCTCCAGGTGTTTCGACTTGGATATAAACGAGAGCAGGTTGTATGGCTTGGAAGACAAGCGATGAATAGGCGGGTGCTGGTGTTGCTGACGCCATTGCTTGCGCCACTGTATCGTTTACCTCATTCAGGGTCAACGGTGCTGGCGGTGGAACAAGAAGGTCGTAGAGCAGGAGGGCGGCAAGCGTGGCAATCATACCAGAGACAAACGGGATTCCCCTGCGTGCCTGGGTACGAAAGTGCTGCAGGCGTCCTCGCCATAGCTCTATCGTCGAAGTATCTATTGGTGAAGTAGAGGAGTCGTTCATTCTCGTTTGGACAGGAAAGAACAAACTACATCGAGCGACTTGGGACAGTGCAGCAAACCGTGGCAGCTGAGTGTGAAAACGAATCCCTGAAGCAATTATTGGAAGACTATAGCATTCTCCGCCGCTAAAAGTATGAGATAAACGTTAAAAAATCCTGCAACACTGTTAACCCCGGGTTATACCAGATACAGAATAATAGGGAATCGTCATCTGGTCAGCCCTCATACTTACATTCTAGCAGCCACATTTTAACAGATAATTACGCAGCCGGATCATGCACATTTTTAGAGCAATTGATTCCAGCGCAGTGAACAGGTGATGGCAATGACAGCGAGCAGCGCGCCACCGGCTGCAAAGAGTTCACCAATTTCTGTGACTTCCTGTCTGACATGTAACGATGTTGGCAGGCTGCGCAAGACCTTATGCAACTCATCGGCACTCGCTGCCGAGTAATACATGCCACCTGTCATCTTGGAAATCTGCTTGAGCGTCTCATCATCAAGCGCAAAGCCCACTGTATCGAATGCCTCGCCGCCAGCGGGTTTGTCGCCCAGAAATTGTCCTGTGCTGCCAATCAGATCCCTTGCCCCATACGTTGCATCGCAGTTCAGCTCGCCGCCCTGCCATGTGCCAAAGCCGATGGTATAGACCCGGATGCCACGCTCGACTGCTTGTTGTGCAGCTTCCGCAGGCACAGGCCCGTTATTGCTTGAACCATCCGTGAGTAAAACAATAATGGCTGGCGCATAGGTGGCTGGCGCATTGCTATTGGTAGGCACTCTCGTTGGTCGAATTGCGGTCGTGTCGTCCGCTGTACTTGGCGCGACAGTCGGGTCTACTTCCGCAATCGCGTCCAGTGAGGCAAGAATACCGCTGCCGATGGCTGTCATGGCACTTGTGGTCATCGTTGCCAGGACATCTTTTAGTACTTCCTGATCTCCTATAGGCAGTTGGAGTATTTCCGCAGAAGCCGAGAATGCAACAATGCCAATTTGGGTGTTAGGCGGTTTCTCCTGGATAAATGATCGTGCGGCGGACTGAGCAGCCAGCAAACGGTTTGGCGAAACATCCGTCGAGCACATGCTGCGCGATACATCTATGGCGAGAATGATGGTTGTATTGCCAACAGGCACGTTGGCAACGCTCAATGGGCGACTCGCTGCGATGATCAAGTTGAGCATTGCAAGAAAAAAGAGAACAAATGGGAGATGACGCCGCAATCGTGAGGTAGGCGGATTCGCCTGACGTATCAAGGCTAGGCTCGCATAGCGCACCGTATAACGCTGCCGCCGTCGCAGCATCATCATGTATGCAACAATAATCATTGGGGCAAGTGCGAATAGTGAGAGAAATCCAGGCCAAAGAAAGTCCATTTTCTGCCGCCAATTCCAGCCTAATCACCCGCAAAGCACTCTCATCGAAATCAACTATAGAAAGCACCTACGGAAAACACCTACGGAAAACGGCTGAACCATACCAGTGAACATGTACCACCGATCAGTAAGACGAGCATGCTCGTGCCCGCAAAAAGCGCACTGACATCCGTCTTTTCCGGTTCAATCACCAACTGCGAGTCGAGATTCTCATAAATTGAAAATAGCTCTTTCTCATCCGGCGCATAGTAGTAAGAGCCACCGGTGAGCTGTGCAATTTTTTGCAGCACCGCCTCGTCAAGTTGCGTATGCACTGTGAACCCTTCGATATGCAACGTTGCCCCTTGTGCGCTGCCAATGCCAACCGTGTGAATCCGCACACCGCGCTGTAAAGCAGCCGACGCGGCTTCAAACGGATCGGGGGGGGCGGTGTTCTCGCCATCGGAGAGCAGGACAATCACGGCAGGGCTTTGCTCTTCTTCCGGCGCGGGCAGCGATCTGCCTGTTGGAGCCGAGTTGCTAGAGAGGCTCGTAGTGGGTTCTCCCTTACCTTGCGCGCTTTCCTGCGCGCTTTCCTCATCTTTCATGAAGATCGCATTGAGTGCAGCCAAGATCCCTTGCCCAAGCGACGAGCCGCGCTGCGGCTTCAGGCGGTCAATTACACCGAGAATTTTCTCCTGCTCATTGGTTGGCACTTGCACCACAAAGCCGCCCTCACTAAACGCAACCACACCGATCTGCACGCTGGGCGGTTGCTTCTGCACAAAGCTACGCGCGGCAGCTTTGGCAACTTCCATGCGTGTCGGCTCCAGATCGGTGGCTGCCATACTGGCAGAGACATCAAAAGCCAGAATCACTGTGCCTTCTCGCCTGGGCAGCGCAACAACTGCTTCTGGTCGCGCAAACGAGAGCAACAGGATCGTAAGGCCAATCAAAAAAAGCACAGGTGGGATGTGGCGGCGCAAGCCAAGCGGTTGCTTCGCTGCGTTCTGCACCATGCCAAGCATTCCATAGCGCGCCGAAAGCTGCTGTCGCTGCCGCTGGAGACGAAGATAAAAGAGTACGAACAGCGGAATCAATAGGAGTAAGAAGAGCATCTCTGGCAATATGAATGACATAATTACATTCCACACCACTGAACCTTACAATTACTTCCCCGGCTCGACCATCTAGTTCCTTGCACTCTTCTCGATTTAGCGTCTTCTCGATTTAGCATCTTCTCGATTTAGCATCTTCTCGAATACGTGCAGTTGAATACTATGCTCACACAGCAACTAGAGCCGTATGGGCGAATTGCATTAGTATGGAACATACAATAGGGCTTCCTGATAACATTGGAAGCTTTCTCCATACGTGCTGAATATGTAACTACATAAGTATCTCTATATAACCGCGTAAGTATCCACAAATAATGACCAGGTCTAGACCGGGAACGCCAGCAAGGGGTAAGGAATACGGGCCTGGCCGCTTGTGAGAAGTGCTGCCAGGCCCGTCCCGACAGAGGAGGAAGATGGCGGCGCTCCGGCCCTAACGGGAGATAGACGCGAGGCTTTATTAAACAGTGAGAAAACAAGACGGAGAGAAAAAACCGCGCAAAAACAGAGCGCAAAGAAGTGAGGAGTTATCGCAAGATAATCACGGAGCTTGCTCACCAGCCAAACGGCTATAGGAGTTACACAGCTACAAATACTTAATATAGATCGCAGGGGAGGCAATATGAGCACCGAATAGTAGTTCGGCCTACACCTAAATTGTCCGCCCAAATTATCCGCCTAAACAAGGGCAGAATAACAACAGGGGATTCATATCATAACGCGTTCAAAAGGGGATTCCTCCCGTTGGTGGGCTGGGGAGCCCTCTGGGTCCCACTACGTGAGCGGAATGACAGCCATCCTGGACTTTTGCATAGCCCTGAGG
>CAMPHP010000095.1 GCA_946885925.1 uncultured Litorilinea sp. | reverse complement strand
TAGCCTTTGGCAAAGAGCCGTACATCTATTTTTTGCGTACAATCGGCTACATAGGACTTTGCCCGCGTAAATTCGTCGCGCTTACCTTCAACTGCACAGACATGGGGACGGAAGGTACCTTGATCAAAGAGGTGGATCGGCTGGGGTGGAACGACCGCACGCACCGAGCGCCCTTCGCGCGGGTCACTAACCGAGACAAACTCCGCACCGAGTGCAACCAGATAATAGAGGAGCACAATGATCAGCGCGATCAAGGCGATACGATGGCGTCGGAATCGCCACCAAACCAACTGGCGCTGCGAAGCCACACTGATGCGGTCTTTACTGACGGCTTCTGCGTCTATGGGAATTGAAATCGCTTGACTCATGCGTTTTTAACCAATTTCTCGTTTGATATTTCACCTGATATTTTAGCGTTCATCGCCAATCCGTCTGTTGGAGTCCGATCTAATGGAGTCTGATCTATTGGAGTCTAACCCTGGGATCAACCAGTGCCAACAGAATATCGGAAAGCAGTGTACCGATCACTGTCATCACGCCGATCATTAAGATGATGGAGCCAGCCAGGAACATGTCCTGTGATAACAAGGAGCGCAGCAGCACAGGCCCCAAGGTAGGCAAGTTAAGTACGACAGAGACGATCACGCTACCCGACACCAGGAAGGGCAGGATATAGGCAGTCATGCTGATAATAGGGTTGAAGGCCAGCCGCACCGGATATTTGAAGATCAATTGCCATTCGCTCATCCCTTTGGCGCGAGCTGTGGTCACATAGGGCTTGCGTAGCTCATCCAGCAGATTAGCACGGGTAATACGAATGAGCGCGGCAGTACCCGATGTACCGAGGACGATAATGGGGATGACCATGTGCTGGAGGAGGTCTGATACCCGTCCCCAACTCCACGGTGCGGTGACATATTCGGGCGAGAAGAGACCACCAATGCTAAACCCCCAAAGATCCCAGGCAAAGTACATCATCACCAGGGCCAGCAAAAAGTCGGGGACGGCAAGACCAATAAAGCCAATCGTGGTGGCAAGGTAGTCTTGCAATGAATATTGGCGAACCGCGGAGAAGATGCCAATGGGGATAGCTGTTATCCAGACAAAGAGCACGCTGCCCAGAGCGAGTATGATGGTGAGCAAGAGGCGCTCGCCAATCACATCCGCTACAGGCACGCGGTATTGGAAGGAAACGCCCAGGTTGCCTTGCAGAATTTGTCCAATCCATTTGCCATACTGGACATACATAGGCTGGCCTAACCCATATTGGGCACGCAAGCTGGCGGCTTCTTCGTCAGCCACTTCTCCCCCTTGTGCCTCTAGGGCGGCAATATAGGAAGTGACATAATCGCCAGGGGGAAGTTGAATAATGACAAAAGAGAGGATGGAGACAGCCCAGATGGTAAGCAGTCCATAGCCCATCCGTTTTGTGAGATACCTCAGCATCTGCACATCCTTCTAGGAACAAGAACTAGGAGCTAAAACTAGGAGCAAAAGGCATGATGGGGTGAGACGCCGGGGGATCATTGATCCTTAGCAATTTAAGCCGGTAAGCCCTCTGTCACCCCCAGGGGTCTCTCTACTATTGTGTCCCAGAGAGACTCCTACGGAGTGACAGGGCGACATGCATTTGTCATGCTGGTCCCCCTGTAAGGGCAAGCATCTCTCTGGGGTTGCAGCAGAGCAGAGAGACCCTTCCAGGGTGACAGAGCAACGCGTCTGTCATGCCGCAGGCATCTCTCTGGGGGCGCGCAGAGCGGAGAGACCCCTACGGGGTGACAGACTGCGTGGCCTGTCATGCCGTAGGCATCTCTCTGGGCCAACGTGGGCAGAGAGACCCCTACGGGGTGACAGAGCTACGTCATGGAACTGACGGAAGTCGTACTGGTTACCGGCTTTTAATTGTTAATTTGCACGATCCCGCGGCGCTCATCACGCGGTTGTCTAGACAGCTTACTCTTGGATCATGAAGAACTGTTCGGGCAGGCCGTTGCCAGGTGTTTGGGCATAGACGACCCATTCAAATGGCTTGGGTACATTGCGTACATTGTTCTTGATCAACGTGGTATAGACCGGCACATCCACCACAATACCAAGGCGAGGCTGGTTGTCACACATGATTTCCGTACCCTCGATAAGCAACTGGCGGCGCTTCTCCGGGTCTACTTCCTTCATCGCCTCCCAGTGCTTCAAGACGAGATCCTTGACCCACTGCGGCCCGTCATAGGCTGCCGGATCGGGGTTGGGATTGTTCGCCCAATCTTGTGCGACGGGGGCCCAGCGCTCAGAGGGGAGCAGGCGAGGCAATGCTTCCGGGTTAAACTCACCTGTCTCAAAGATACTCATCATCGGCTGGTTCGCTTCGGATCGTTCGATCCAAAGGCTGCGCTCTACCGGGTTGATGGTCATATAGATGCCAACATTCTCGGCCCACATTTGGGCGATGCGCTCGCCAATGCTGGGGTAATCGAGGAACGAGCCACTGACCGCATCCAACCGCAACGTCAACCGTTCGCCATTGGGTAACAAGCGATAGCCCTCGGCATCCTTTTGATCCAGACCGATCTCGTCAAGGATTTGGTTGGCGGTATCGGGATCAAACTGACCCCATTCTTCATCCCAGCGGCTTTCATTGTAATAGGGAGGCGTATCGGCAGGGCAGAGCGAAGCCGGAGTGCCAACCCCAAGGAAGAAGGTCTCGTTGATCTCTTCACGTTCAATCGCAAGCGACAGCGCGCGGCGGAACTCTACACTGTGGACAGTGTACTCAGCCGTAGCCGGGTCTTCGTTCCAGTCCATGTTAAAGGCAACCTTGACCGGGTGGCGGGTACCACTGAGCCAGAAATCCACAAAGTAATCACCCTGGGCCTGGTTCTCACGAATCACGGGCAACTTTGAGAAGTCAATGTGGCGACCTTGAATGGTGTAGTTACCAGCAATGGCGCGCAGGTTAAGTACCTCTAACTCCTCGACCAATTCCAAGGAAATGCCATCAAAGTAAGGCAACTGGTTGCCTTCGGTGTCAACGGCCCAGAAGTAGGGGTTGCGCTCGAAAACGAGTTCATCCGACGCCAGAATTGTCGTTGGCTTCCAGGGAGCCATCACCGGCGCATCCGGGTTCATGGCTGCGTCGTTCATAGCAAGGAAGAAGAGACTCCAGCTATCAAAACCGGCCTCTTCGGCCATCGCCGTAGCTTCTTCTTCGCCGATGAAATCCGGATGGAACTGCTCTAGATAGTGTTGTGGCGCATAGAGACCGCCGCCTGTACGCCCGCCTTGCAGATGACCTGCTACGGTGGAGGAAGCTAGATTTACGGGCCAAGTCGGGAATGGTTCGGCAAAGATGATTTTGAAGGTGGCATCATCTATCTTCTCAAATGTGGCTAGCTCGCCACCCCATTGCATCCACCACGGAATGGCAGGTACTAAATCGGGATTTTGGACAATGTGTTCATACCAGAAGAGATAGTCATCGGAGGTAAACGGTTCGCCATCCGACCACTTTAAGCCTTCGCGCAGGTAAATTGTCCACTCGCTAGCATCTTCATTCGCTTCCCATTGCTTGGCAAGACGAGGGCGCAATTCGGTGGCACCGGCATCCCAGAAGATGGTGTAGTCGTTGATCCATCGTTCATAATTTTGGCGGTCGCCAGGGCCTGTAAAGGCACCGCGTAAAATGCCGCCATATTCACCGGTCAATTCCGTGGGTTCGATGACCAAGGGGTCCACGGGAAGTCGTTCTTCGACTGGGGGGAGATCGCCACTGGCTACTCGCTCGGCCAGGCTAGGAGCTTCGTTGAACTCGGTGGGAACGGTCTCCGCAATGTCAGGCCAGCAGGGGCTTTCCGTGGTGCAGGCTTCGCGTTGCGCCTGATATTCATCGACAGGGGCCGCAGGGTCAGCCGCGGCTTGTTCGCCACCTTCCGCAGGGACAGCAGCCGGCTCCGGCGCGGTGCCTTGGGGTGGGCCATCGCCACAGGCAGCCGCAATGATCATTAACGTGACCAGTAAGAGCGGCAGGAAGACAAACTTACTTAATACACGACTTTTTTGAACCATTACACTCCTCCAGAGGTTGCTCCGATGTGATTGGGAATCAATTTATTCGCCAATATTGGTTGCCAGGTAGGAAGCGGGTAAAAATCGCTCAAGCCCAATGCGCGCAAGAGATCTGTTTTGAAAATAGCGGGAAGCTTGGCCCTTGTTCCTTTAGTCTCAACCATGACAAACCAACATGTTGGTGACACGAGGTGATAGTACGAGTTGTATACACATGGGAAACGCTGTGTACAACTAAATTTGATATCGTAAGGTTGGTTCAGCGATAACGCGTATTTGATGTAATGACGCACCAAGGCACAGCATTGCTCAAAGGGGAACTTGCGCGGGAAACACGCACTGCTGATTTGGGCGGGTAATACGGTACAACCAATACGGTTAGTATCTCGGTTAGGATAGCGATTAGTGAGTTGAATTGAGCAGTGAATGATTGTTGGGAGTTCTTCTGCTGCGGAGGATGTTACCAGTTGATGGAGCAGATGTCAATCTGGCTTGATGGGGCCGCGGGCTTCAAAAGCTTGCTTTACACCGCCTGACCTCCGTGCTAGAATTTCGATTCCTGTACAACAGATTGTTGCTCCATCTGCTTTGTATCTACACTTGGTATTTACGCCTGGTATCTACAATGATCAAGGAGACTGTGATGAGGGAATTACACTGCCGTGATATTGGCTTTGATTGTAATGCAGTCGTACATGCAGAAACAGATGAAGAGATCTTGGCGATTGCCGCGGAGCATGCCAAGCAAGTCCATAACGTGGATGTGACACCTGAACAGGCCCAACAGATCGCTACTTTGATCCACGACGAGGGGCAACCAAGAGCATAATTCTTGGCCTGTCATGCCATAGGCATGACAGGCCAACCTGTTTTGTCGGGTGCGCCCAGGGCGCGTAGGAGTCTCTCTGCCCCAGTTTCCCTACATAGATCTCTACAGCATGATAAGACGCTTACGGCACGTCCGGCACATCCACCCAGCGACGCTCGGCGGCTGCGATCAGAATGGAGTCTGCCACGGCCTGGGCGCGCATTCCCTCATAGAACGAAGGTTTGGGGTCACGCCCCTCGCGAATCGCACTGATAAACTCCCATGCCTGGTCAAAGCGGAAGACCTGGTTGGGGTCGCCCTCGTTGGGATCGCGCGGTGAGCCAGGTCGCGTCAAGAATTCCTGGGGCACAGGTACGGGCTGATAGGGTTCACCGCGGCGGGCAAAGAGAATCTCATGCGGTGCATGGAGGCGATAGGCCGCAGAGGCTTCGGTGCCATTGAACTCGGCCAAATCATGGTCGCCTTTGGGGCCTTGTCCCTTGGTCAACTTGCCCATCTCAAAGACCCCGGTTGCGCCACTCTTAAACTCCGCAATCCACGCTACCCAATCTTCTACATCCTGGGGCGGCACGCTTTGACCATCTTTGGTACGGTCGCGCTGGGCCAGTTGCTTGGCCGATGCAGCCACTGCGCTAATTGGCCCCATCAGGTCTTGGGCAAAGTCAATGCGATGGATGCCCATATCGCCTAGCTCACCCGATCCAGCCATCGCCTTATATTGACGCCAGCCAATCGCAAACTCGCCCCAATCCTGCAAACGTTGGAAACGAGCATGGCGAATCTCGCCCAGTTGGCCCGAATGAATCAAGTGGCGAATGTAGTTCATGGCGGGCACATAGCGATAGGTGAAGGCCATCATGTGCCGCTTGCCAGAACGCTTGGCATACTCGTAGATCTCCACGGTTTCGGCATAATCCATACCCAACGGCTTTTCGCACAAGACATGACAGCCAGCGTCCAATGCCTGGAAGATCAACTGCTTGTGCACATTATTGGGTGTGGCAATTACGACGGCATCAGGCTTGATCTCGGCCAACATCTGCGCCGTGTCCTGATAAATATGATCCACTTCCCATTCTCGCTGGCGTCTTTCCAATAACTCTGCGCTGGGATCCGCCAGTGCCGCAATATCTACTCCGGGAATTCGTTCCAGCCCAGGATAATGGACAAAGCCACAAATACCACCTACGCCGATCAGTCCCACGCGAACAGGGGAGGATGGCGTCGTTGACGAGGACATGAACTAGACTCCTTTAGTTTCAAATTTAATTGTTACATTGAGAATGAATTGCACAGATTACGCCACAACGCGCGGGCGTGCCTCGACCTGCTGCATATTGGCGACGCTCTCCACCAGCCGCTCCATCTCCCACTGCGCCATGATGCTGTCCTGCTCCATCTCCCACGGCGTGCGCCATTCGACATCCACCTCCGCATTGTCGCGGCGGCGCAATACCGGCAGCACAGCGGTCACAGGACGCTGCGTATGTCCAGCCCAATATTCCTCGGTCAAGAGACGGATATGGCGCTCGCCCAAGGCAGCCATTTCGATGTTGCAGACAAGATCGTCCTTGGTGCGGAAGAGATCGAAGAGGGCAGGATAGTCCACGACGCCTGCACCAATGGCGCAATGGAATATGCGATAGCCTTCGGGTGAAGCGGTCATGCGATAATCCTTAAGATGGACATGCATGAGGTAGGGCAGGATGGTGCGTGCAAATTCCACCGGATCTTCGGCGACTGCCAAGGGGTTACCCGTGTCTAGCGTCACACCCACATTGGGGCTGTTGACTGTTTGGCAGAGATAGACGAGATCCGCCGAGGTTGCATCCTGATGATTTTCGACACCAATGCGTACCCCCGCATCTTCAGCAATGGGCGCAAGTTCCTTGAGGATGCCGATCTTTTCATCCAAGTGACGCTGCCATCCCTCCAGCCCACCAATAGGGCGGCGGTCGCCACAGAGCACGCTGCTAAGGACACAACGTACTGTCGTAATACCAAGGCGTTGGCAGAGGGCAAGATGGCGGCGGAAAGGTTCTACCTCAATCGGCAACCCGGCACTAATCACACGCAGCCCTTTTTCGCTCGCCTGCTCACAATAAGCACGCAAGATCGCCTCATCCTCTTGAGGATGAATATAGCCAAAGGGGAGTTCGACTGCATTCAGACCAAACTGTGCAGCCAATTCTAAGACGCCGATGGCATCCAACGGGCGAGGGTTAGCACGCGGCGTACCGCGACCCGCAAACCCGGCGATATAGGCGATGCCATAGACACACAGCCCAATCGGCACTTGCGCCGATTTACGCGCGTCTGTCACAACTCTTTTCCTTTCCTGGGATCAGATTGGGGAAACAATCTAGATATGTGAATGTAAATGTCCTGCTTATGTTCGTTCTGCCAGCCAACGTTGAAACGAGCGTTGGCTTTCGCCGCTGCGCCTACCGGCGAGCAAGCCTTCCACGCTGATATGTTCATCTAAATCGGGCCATTCAATGCCAAAGCCATCCCCTAGCAAATGCCAATGGGCACGTTCGGCAGGCGTAGCGATTAGTAGCCGCGGATACCAAGTCAGTGGCACGCTCAGCTCGCGTCCGTCAGCTAGTTCTACGACTAGCTTCTCATCGTCAAATCGGACATTGTTGATGATGGGGTCCGCTTCAAGCACTAAAGTAGTCATTCCATGCCTCTATTAGCGTTACACAATGCTTTGTTACCAATCGTTCGATATGATTCAGCTCATGTTCAGGGAATCCGCGGTTCTTAGCAAGCGATACAGGCTGAAGCCAAAATTTCACCAATTGACGATCACGTTTGACATGGATATGGGGCGGTTCGGCCCAGTCGGAGCTAAAAAAGATAAAACTGTATGGCCCATCTTGAAGGACAGTGGGCATTATTATACCTTATTGTGTAGAACGTTTTTATTTGAGTTCTTGAAGGCACAGATTAGCGAATAAGTATCCATCTACTTGTCATACACCTTCGAGGAAACTCCGAGCTTCCTCGAAGGTTAGTGCGTGATCTTTGCATTGCATAGGATATGATAGTAAGTCTACCACAACTTTTACCCATTACCCTTGCAAAGCCCTAAAAAACAAACACGCGCAGAGTTGCTTCTGCGCGTGTAAATTCTCGTTTACGAGTGGGATACTACTCCGCAGCTAGCCCGCAGCCGACAAAACAGGCTGACTCGTATGGGGCATGGTCAGCAGGGTTGTGTGATCATTGTTGGCGCGTATCGCGGCTTGGTGTTTGCGACCGATGGGCACACAGAGAGGCGTGCCGCTAATAGGGTCGGGTACAATCTGGCAATCGAGTTGAAAAACCTCTTTGACCAACTCGGGTATCATAACCTCCTTTGGCGCACCCTGGGCCATGATCACCCCAGCGCGCATTGCCACCAGGTGGTCGGCATAGCGACACGCCTGATTCAGGTCGTGCAACACCATAATGATCGTGCGTCCCCGCTCGTTCAGGTCATGCAGCAGGTCGAGCACTTCGAGTTGGTAGGCCAAATCCAAAAAGGTCGTCGGCTCATCCAGAAGCAGGATCTCTGTCTCTTGGGCCAATGCCATTGCGATCCAAGCGCGCTGCCGCTG
>CAMPHP010000094.1 GCA_946885925.1 uncultured Litorilinea sp. | reverse complement strand
GCGCCAACACAATCGGTGCAGGAAAGACGATCAGCAGGTTTAGACCACTGATGATCAAAGTGTTGCGGAAGAGACGCCAGAAGTAAGGTGCTTGGAAGAAAGTCTCAAAGTGCTTGAAACCGACCCACGGACTGCCGAAGATACCCTGCCACAGGCGGAAATCCTGAAAGGCAATGGTGATCCCCCACATAGGCACATAGCGGAAGATGAGGAAGTAGAGTAATCCTGGCAGCATAAGCAGGTAGATATAGCGGTAATACCACATCCTGCTCCATGTCTTCGCCATTGCACTACGCGCACCACCACTTCGCAGCGCAGCACTATCCTGCCACGATGCGCCCTTGCTCTGCGTTGATGCCAACTTTGTACTCACAAAAGCCCCTTTCCAAATAGATAGTGGGGATTGACTAAATCACCGGCAAATCACCACTAAGGTATCTATGGAGCGATTTCTATAAACTTTTATGTAAAATTCGCTATTTGTGACTAGCTAATTGTGGATGGATACTGGTGGATCGTCGCTTGTGAATGGTTACAAAGAATGAGGTAGCAGAAATCTTGTGCGACTCTATACAAAGAATCGAACAGCACTATAAAATGTGGCATCAAGTACGACCACGAATCGACAGTGACCGCGCAAATAAATCAAGAAAAATAAGCGAGGAATACAGACAAGGGAGGGAATTTAGGGAGTGTCCTCATCGTCTAGGCTTTCCTCGTTAAACAATTGCGTAAAACGCTCTCGCAGCGATTGAGCGTGATAAATCACCAGACGTTCCGCTGCTTCTGGGTCGCGGTTCTGCAAAGCGCCTAAGATGGCCCGATGCTCATGGACTGATGCAGCCATGCGCTTCTGCTCCACCACCTTGCCGTAATTGAGCAGATACATATCTGTCCGCTCTTCATTTCGCAGGACAAACTCGGCCAAAGGGCGATTGCCAGCCGCTTCCCCAACCAAGCGATGAAAATCGCGAGAGGCACTCAAAAAACCTGCCATATCCAATTGTGCGGCACTCTGCGTGGCCCGCTGCACAGCTTCCTCAATGGCAGCCAACTGGCTTTCGGTTGCCATCCGCGCCGCGCGCCGTGCCAGATAAGGCTCAACCGCTTCGTTGGCGATAAACATTTCCATGAACTCTTGATGCGTTATGGCACGCACATAAAGACCGCGGCCATTGCGTGGGCCAATAAATCCATCATGCTCAAGCAATGCAAGTGCTTCTCGCACGGGTGTACGGCTCACATTGAGCGTCGCCGCCAACTGCTCTTCGACAATCGGCTGGTTAGGAATAAGTTGACCTGATAAGATCGCATCCTTTACCGCAGCATAAATGGTTTCTCGATAACGAGGCACTTTGCTCTTTGTGGGAATACCATCGGCGAATACGACGTCAATTGGGGTTTCAAGCATAATGAGCTCAATTGCACAGACCGAACCTACACGACGGGAATGCCTACAGTATACAAGGATGCAAAATTTTGTCAAGTCACTTTTTTAACTCATAGTCTCCGTCTCAAAACATTGCGCGTTTGTATACAGAGATTTTGATCAACACAGGCTCCAAAGAGCAAAACACGAGAAAAATACCCAAATTAGCCGTCTATTGACAGCCCAAATTAGACTTGATACAATCAAGACGGCCCAGATAGTCTCCCACACATACGAATACTGTATACAATATCGAGCGATCTGTAACATCAATCAAAACAGCTTGCCACAGCTATCATTACGACCAAAGCCAAAGTCTGAAATCAAGATCTGTTTACAACCGCGCAAGTCACCTTCCAACAGGAGGGAATTAATATGAATCATGGAGAATTGCGGAGCAGCCAGTGGTTTGCCCGCAGTGATGAAATGGGACTGCGTCATCGTGCCGTCCTGGGTACAATCGGCTTTGATGTCCAAGCCATCGCAGGCAAACCCATTATCGGCATCTGCAATCCTGCCAGTGACTTTAATGCATGTGAAGTTGGCTTCCAGGAACTTGTGCCAGCCATCAAACAGGGTGTACTTGAAGCAGGTGGCATCCCCTTGGAATTTCCAGTCATGGCGTTGGGGGCAGATCTGCTCAAGCCAGCCGACATGCTCTATCGCAACCTAGTTTCGATGGACGTGGAAGAATCAATCCGTGGCTATCCAATGGATGGTGTTGTTCTGCTTGCCAACTGTGACAAGACCACACCGGCCCAACTCATGGCAGCAGCCAGCGCCAATATTCCTGCTATTCAATTTTCGGCAGGGCCAAGAGACCTCGCCTACTTTCGCAATGAAGTCATTAGCAGCGGTACGGATCTCTGGAAATTCTGGGACGAATATCGCGCAGGCCAAATGGGCAAGGACGAGTGGCGGCAATTTGAAGCTTGTCTCTCTTGCTCCAATGGTGCCTGCAATGAAATGGGTACGACCTCGACCATGACAGCACTCTCCGAGGTCTTAGGGATGATGCCGCTAGGCAGCAGTACCATGCCAGCCAACAGCAGCCAGCGCACGCAAGCAGCAATCAAAGTGGGTTGCCGTATTGTTGAAATGGTGCGTGAGGATCTTCGACCCAGCCAAATTCTGACGCGAGAAGCTTTTGAAAATGGTATCCGGCTGCTGGCCGCAATTGGTGGCTCCACAAACGCCATTATTCACCTCATTGCCATTGCAGGGCGGCGCGGCATCCGGCTACCTCTTTCACTTTTCGATACCCTCTCGCGCGACACACCACTGCTCGCAAATCTGAAGCCATCGGGCAAGTTTCTGCTGGCTCATTTTCATTCAGCAGGAGGCGTACCTGCCTTACTCAAAGAGATGGCAGGATTCCTGCACTTGGATTGTCAAACCTACTCTGGACACACGCTTGGAGAGGAAATTGCAGGCGCAGTGAACCAGAATAAGGAGATCATCCATCCCCTGGAAGACCCACTTAACCAGGGAGGCGCGCTCGTTGCATTGACTGGCAATCTCATTCCCTTGGGAGCCATGCTCAAAGTCTCAGCAGCCAGTCCCCATTTGCTCGACCATACCGGCCCAGCCTTGGTCTTTGACGACTACGAAGAGATGTTAGATCGTCTCAATGATGAAGAACTGCCTGTTACACCAGACAGTGTGCTCGTCCTGCGTAACGCGGGTCCCCGTGGTGTGCCGGGTATGCCAGAGTGGGGAGAGATCCCCATTCCCATGAAGTTACTCAAGCAGGGAGTGCGCGATCTTGTGCGAATTAGCGATGCCCGCATGAGTGGAACCAGCTATGGCACGGTTGTCCTCCATGCCGCCCCAGAATCAGCAACGGGTGGACCTCTCGCCATCGTCCAAAATGGCGATCAGATCCGGCTCAACGTAGCCGAGCGCCGTCTCGATCTGCTCATCTCAGACGATGAATTGCAGGCGCGGCTTGGGCGTTGGACCCCACCTCCCCGCCAACACTTACGCGGCTATCCGCGCCTCTACGTCGATCATGTATTGCAAGCCGATTCTGGCTGTGATTTTGATTTTCTACGTCCCGAAAGTGCAGAAGAACTTGCCTTTGTCGAGCCACTTGTAGGCCGTTCATAGGAAGCGACAGATAGCAGTTTAGACCAGAGATCAATCTGCTGGCATGGTGTTTTGCCACCATGCCAGCAGATTCGTAGATGTGGTCCATCGAGCAAGTGGGTAAGCTCAGATCATTCAAAATCCTTGTCTGCTGCTCAGATCCATCCCCGTTATGCAGCACCGAGAGGCCCTTGCTGCAAGGTATTACTCAAACTGCGGAGCCGGAACGCCAGCACGAGCATCAGGATGCCAAAAATTACTGCGTAGGTAGCGATCAGCCAGACCACTGCCAGCGCGCCGGCATCAGGGAAAAGCACCAGGAGGATACCAAAGATTACCGAAGCAATGCCAGCCAAGGCAAGCATCCACTCGCCTTCAACATATCTGCGTAACCGGATGGCCGCCGCAATCTCAAAGATCCCAGTCACGATTGCCCATGCTGCGATGAAAATCAGCAAGACCAGCGCTGTGATGTCAGGCCACACAAATGCGAGTACCCCCACCACGATGCCTGCGATCCCCTCAATGATTAGTAACCCCCAGCGCTCATACTGATGACGTCCAGAAATGCCAGCAATGATGGCAAAGATGCAATCCACCACCGCATAGGCCCCGAAAAGTATCACGAGCACAGTAAGGGTTAATCCAGGCCACACAAATGCCGCAATTCCAAAGAGAATCGATAGAACGCCGCGGATGGCTAAGAGCCACCAGTTGCGAGCCAACGCAGCAATAATCATCAGCTTTGCTCTCCTTTCGCTCGGTGTCATTCCGTTCGCAGCGCGGGGCATAGCCCACCGGAGGAATCTTCTTCTGAACGCGTAGGTACGTCAAGGGCATCCCTACGGCAACTCATCCCATTCAGCCTCCACCCACTCTTGTTGGCCGCGTGCGATTGCTCGACTTCGTATCACCAGTTCCAACCGCCGCACCTCGGCCTGCAAGAGTTGAATGCGACGGCGCATACGCAGAACGATCTCGATCGCAGGATGCTCTAATCCCAGTTCCTCTCGCAACCGCCGCACGCGTCGAAGTTCTGCCAGTTCATCCTCGCTATAGCCTTCAGGCGAAGGCTTTATCAATCCCATATCTGCGTAATGCCTGACAATCGTGATATCGATTCCCGTCACCTTTGCGGCTTCATCAGATGGGAGCCGGCGCAGTTCAACGGCCATGACTTATCCTCTCACTCTCTCTCGAGATCGGGCGACTTGCCGAAGTGCCTCCAACTCGCTATCGCTCATTGGCTCTGGTAGAACTATTTTTACCCGCGCATAGAGATCGCCACGTTCATTGGGCCGGTCCAACTTGGGCATTCCCTTGCCCCGCAACCGGAAGGTTCGATCCGCCTGGGTACGTGGTGGAATTTTCAACTTCACCTCGCCATCCAGCGTCCGCACGGGTACCTCGCCACCAAGTGCGGCTGTATACAAATCCACAGGGACAACAACCCTTAAATCATCGCCATCGCGCTCGAATACCGGATGGGGAAGCACCTCAATATGCAGATAAAGATCCCCCGGAGGTCCACCTGCCACACCAGGATAACCCTGTCCAGCAATGCGTACACGGGAACCAGTGCGAACACCAGGCGGGATACGGGCCTCGATGCGCCGGTCACCGATCTGTATAGTGCGCGTTGTGCCACGAAACGCCTCTTCCAGCGTAATCTCGACATCAGCGTCAATATCTCGTCCCTTGCGCGGGCGTGCCTCACGAGTACGTTGTGCACGCCCGCCTCCAGTCCGACCAAATCCTTCGGTCCGATCAAATATTGAGCTGAAGAAGTCAGAGAATGGGCTCTCATCTCCAAAGAGATCCTCAAAATCCTCTGGCGAACCGCTATAGCTATATTCCCGTTGGCCTGGTGCAGATTGCCACTGACCCCAATCAAAACCACCTCGTTCACCGCCGGGGGCGCGTTCGCCTCGTTGCTGCCAGCGCTGGTACTGTTGCCGGAGCTCATCATACTTTTGACGGCGCTCACGATCGCCCAGCGCCTGATAGGCCTCATTGATCTCTTTGAAACGTTCTTCCGCCTGTGGATCGTCAGGATTTACATCCGGATGATACTGGCGTGCGAGCGTTCGATAAGCTTGCTTAATTGTCTGTTCGTCAGCATCAGGTGACACCCCCAGTACGGCATAATAGTCTTTGAAATCCATGATGGCCTATGGCCTCCAGTGCTATCCTAGATCTGCTGACATTGATCTGCTAGCTTCGGGTTGTTGTCCTTAACCGGCCTGTCGAGCAGAATACCTGTGTGAGTTTGGCATTCGTTTCCGCAAGACTTATGCTGCCATGACTTTATCCGGCTCCTTCTTGCGGAAGGCAAACTGACCGTTTGGATCCACATCCACTATCACCGTATCTCCCTCGTGGAACTCGCCCTGAAGTATGCGCATGGCGAGTTCGTTCTGCAACCGCTGTTGAATAACGCGCTTGAGCGAACGCGCACCATAGACCGGATCATAGCCTTCCTGGGCAAGTTTCTCACGGGCAGCATCAGTCAACTCAAGTGTAATGTTGCGCTCCTGGAGCGTCTTGCGTAGTCGTTGGAGTTGGATTTCAACAATCGCTTTCAACTGCTCACGAGTCAGCGGGTGGAAGACGATGACTTCATCAATACGGTTAAGGAATTCGGGCCGGAAGTGCAGTCGCAGTTCCTCTATCACTTTATTCCGGATCTCCTCCTGGCTGGCCCCCTCACGTGTCAATTCCTGGATAACCGGGCTAGCAATATTCGAGGTCATAATGATCACGGTGTTCTTAAAGCTTACCGTACGGCCTTGTCCATCGGTGAGCCGCCCATCATCCAAAATCTGTAGCAGCACGTTAAACACATCGGGATGCGCCTTCTCGATCTCATCGAATAGCACAACACTATACGGCCTGCGGCGCACGGGTTCGGTGAGTTGCCCGCCTTCCTCATAGCCAACATAACCCGGAGGAGCGCCAATCAACCGTGCAACGGTATGCTTCTCCATGTATTCCGACATATCGATGCGGATCATCGCATTCTCGTCATCAAACAAAAACTCCGCAAGCGCGCGTGCCAGTTCGGTCTTACCAACACCAGTAGGCCCTAAGAAAAGGAACGATCCGAGCGGCTTGTTGGGGTCTTGCAGTCCGGCTCGCGCCCGGCGCACAGCATCAGACACCGCGCGTATTGCTTCATCTTGACCCACTACCCGTTGGTGCAGCCGCTCTTCCATATGAATCAGCTTCTCAACCTCACCCTCCATCAGCTTGCTCACGGGGATACCAGTCCACCGGGAGACGACAGCCGCGATATCCTGCTCAGTAACCTCGGTCCGTAGCAGGACTTTTTCATCCGATGTAAGCTGTGCTTCTATCTCGGCAAGCTCTCGCTCGAGTTGCGGCAGTTTGCCATATTGGAGTTCGGCAGCTCTGTTATAGTCATAGGTACGCTGGGCCTGCTCAATCTCGACACGAGTCTGGTCAATTTCCTCTCTAAGCCGTCGCATCTGCTGTCGTAACTCACGCTCGCGCTGGAGTTGAGCTTCCAAGCTGCTGCGCTGCTCACGCAAATCAGCCAATTCCTTCTCGATCTTCTGAAGACGTTCCTGGCTAGCCGGATCACGCTCCTTCTTTAGCGCCTCACGTTCAATCTCCAGCTGCATCATGCGACGCTTGAGGTCATCCAACTGCTGCGGATCACTGGTGATCTCCATCCGCAGCCGAGCTGCCGCCTCATCAATTAGATCAATTGCCTTATCGGGCAGGTAGCGATCGGATATATAACGATCCGACAGCACCGCCGCCGCGACAATTGCACTATCGGTAATGCGGACGCCGTGATGTGTCTCATAGCGCTCTTTCAGCCCGCGTAGAATCGAGATTGTTTCCTCAATGCTTGGTGGATCGACATAGACAGGTTGAAAGCGGCGTTCAAGCGCAGCATCCTTCTCAATATGCTTACGATATTCATCTAAGGTCGTAGCACCAATGAGCCGCAATTCCCCACGTGCCAGCATCGGCTTCAGCATATTGGAAGCATCCATCGCGCCTTCAGCCGCGCCAGCACCAACCACAGTGTGCAGCTCATCAATAAAGAGAATGATATCGTCTCGCTCTTGGATCTCCTTCAGAACCGCCTTCAGCCGCTCCTCAAACTCCCCACGATATTTAGCACCAGCGATAAGACTACCCATGTCCAGCGCAATGACGCGCTTGTTCTTTAGCGACTCGGGTACATCGCCGCGCACAATACGCTGGGCCAGACCCTCCACAATAGCGGTCTTACCGACACCCGGCTCACCGATCAATACAGGATTGTTCTTGGTGCGACGGCTCAAGATCTGGATTACACGACGGATCTCCTCATCGCGCCCGATTACAGGGTCGAGGTTGCCACTTCGGGCCATCTCAGTCAGATCGCGGCCATATTGCTCCAACGCGGCATAGGTACCTTCTGGGTTTGGGCTTGTGACCCGCTGATTACCACGCACATCGCGCAGAGCAATCAATACGTTGTCTCGCGTAACTCCCGCCTGTTGAAGAATTCGCTGGGCGGCCCCGCCAGCATTTGCCAAAATGGAGAGCAGCAAGTGCTCGGATGAAACATACTCGTCGCCAAACTGGCTCAACTCGTCATGGGCTTTCACCAGTACCGTGCGCAGCCGATTGGAGATGCCAACCTGCACACCAGAGCCGCTTACCTTTGGCAGACGATTTATTTCCGCGCGCAATTGCTGGGTCAACACATTAACAGGGATATTCATCTTGTTCAAGAGTTGCGGTACTACACCGTCACTCTGTTCCAAGAGGGCTAACAACAGGTGCTCCGGTTCGATTTGGCTATTGCCGTTTTGCTCGGCTAGGTTCTGTGCCGCGACAATTGCCTCTTGAGATTTCTGCGTAAAGCGATTCGTGTTAAACGCCATAGTAGAGTTCTTTCTCCGGGCATACCAACTTGCTCGTCTGGTGTTCTCATGACTCCTGGACATTGCCTAACTGTGCAGACTGTACATT
>CAMPHP010000093.1 GCA_946885925.1 uncultured Litorilinea sp. | reverse complement strand
GCTACCCGGCAGAAGCATTGCGCTACGAATAGCACCACATGTCGCTAAAGCCTTCCTCGAAGCCAACCAGCGGGTTCCCGGCTTCGAGGAAGGGTTCTCTGCTTTGCACCTTCACCTTGTACTCACTTTGCTGATCCACATCTCGTTAAAGCGCGCCCCATCCACTTTCGTCACAACTTGAACCAGTTTCCCTGCTGGATCAACGCGTTCACTGAGCCATCCATCTCGTTCTTCCACAACTAAGGGAAGTTCCTCTATTTCAATCCCCTCATCCCATCCCAGCGCAATCGCGCAAGCCAATGAATCATGTTGAAAATTGATAATGTCTTGCGGTACTCCTCCATAGTTCGCACCAAATCTTGCTTCCATCTTCTCATCCACAGCAAATGCTTCGGCCTGCCGCGCAATCAATTGCCCTAATCTTCCAGCCGTTCGCAGGTCATCCAGATGGGCTCTTCGTAGCGCAGTCTCTACGGTCATCGTAAGCGGGATGAGGGTTGGATTTGAATGTTGAAGCACATGCTGCGCCGACTTCACATCTACCTGGATATTCCAGTCCATCTCATTTCCCCAATTGGGGAAACCAGGTCGGATTGGGTAAACATACCCGCCCATCAGAAAAAGCTTGGCCTGCATCAAGATCCCTGGGTATCGCAGGTCGAGCAGATACAAATTCGTGTAAGGCCCTATGGCGATGATCGTCGCGCCTTGCTCGATACTTTGCTTGAGAAGTTGGATTGCTTCTTCCATCGCATTGGGTGAAGCGGTGATTGGTTCAGGCCAATACCGTTCCTCTGCCGGATAATCGAGTTCAGGATAGCGATAAAACCCTTGAGAAACGTCGGCTCCTGCCGCAACCGGAATATCATCTCTTCCTTCAAGTCCTAAGACGTACCGCGCATATCCCGCTCTTCTACCATTTGCCTCCGCAACGGTCGTAATGCCAGTAAGTTGCACATCTTTTGACCAGCGCAGCAACAGCGCCAGCGCGCAGAGGTCGTCAATATCACCGCCCAAGTCCGTATCCAGATGAATCAGATGCATCACAGATCAAAACCATCCTTTCCCCAGAGCAAACAAAGTGAATCGAAATCTAACTCTTACAAACGGTTGCAGCCCCTTCCGCCCTGATGTTAGAATGCCCCGCATTAGGTTCATCAAGCATCCATTGTACCCACTTCGCGCCTTGATTCACATCACAACACGCTTGAAACCCCACCATTACCGAATAGAATAGGGGCAAAAGATTCACCATGATCCAGACAGCCAGCACGTTGACGCCTGGTATGTTGACGGTAGAGCAATTAACCAAGTTTGTACGCGGGGGCGAGATCGACACTGTTCTAGCCGTCTTTACCGATCTATATGGTCGCTATATGGGAAAGCGCTTTGACGCCGACTACTTCTTAAGCGATGTTATTCACCACGGAACCCACGGCTGCGATTATCTGCTCACGGTGGATATGGAGATGGAGCCTGTGCCTGGCTATGAATACGCCAACTGGGAGCGCGGCTATGGCGATTTCCATCTGCTACCTGACCTCAAAACGCTACGCCATGCTTCATGGCTCGACCGCACAGCGCTCGTACTTTGTGATGTGGAAGACGAAAAAAGCCACAGCCTTGTCCCGTACGCGCCTCGCTCCATTCTCCGGCGCGCGCTTGACCAAGCTAGCTATCTGGGCTATTCGGCACAAGGCGCATCCGAACTCGAATACTATATCTTCCGCGACTCCTATCGCGATGCCGCGCAGAAGGGCTATAGCGGGCTGGAAGCGGCAGGCTGGTATATCGAAGATTATCACGCATTGCAAGGCACGCGCGAGGAAGCCTTTAATGGCGCAGTACGCCGCCACCTCAAGCGTTCTGGTGTCCCCGTTGAAAATTCAAAAGGCGAATGGGGCCACGGGCAGCATGAACTTAATGTACGCTATGCCGACGCGCTAACGATGGCCGACCGCCATACCATCTACAAACAATGCCTTAAAGAAGTGGCAGATCAAATGGGCATCAGCGTCACCTTTATGGCAAAGGTAGACGCCAACCAAGCCGGGTCAAGCTGTCACATCCACCTTAGTCTCTGGCACGATGGGCGCAATGCCTTTGCAGGCGAAAAAGCCTTTGGCCCTCTCCAAACTAGCGATACCTTCCGCTGGTTTCTAGGCGGCTGGCTCCACCATCTGCCAGAGTTCATGCCCTTCTACGCGCCCACCGTCAACTCATATAAACGCTACCAGGCTGGGTCATGGGCACCCACCCGCATCGCCTGGAGCTATGACAACCGCACCGCTGGCTTTCGTGTGGTCGGCAAAGATCAAAGCCTGCGTATCGAATCGCGCGTGCCAGGTGCCGACTGCAATCCATACCTAGCCTTTGCCGCCGCGCTTTTCTCTGGGTTAGATGGGATTGCTAGCCAGATCGAGCCACCGGAGATCTTCACGGGCGATGTCTATGCCGCACAACATCTGCCCCATGTTCCAGCCACCTTGCGCGAGGCTACAGACAACCTAAATGCCAGTTCCTTTGCCCGCCGCGTCCTCAGCGATGCCGTCGTGGATCATTATGTCCACTTCTTTCAGGTCGAGCAGGCAGCGTATGACAAGGCCGTTACAGACTGGGAGCGCAAGCGCTATTTCGAGCGCATCTAATATGACTCTACCAATGACTCCGCCATTGATTGGCATCACCACCTACGGTCGTAACCATGAAGACGAATTTACCCTGCCCGCAGTCTATGTAGAGGCTGTACGCCGCGCCGGTGGTATCCCCGTGCTCATTCCACCCGGCGAGCCGCGGCTGGACGATCTGCTTGCTGTGCTAGACGGGCTGATCCTCTCCGGCGGTGGTGATCTCGACCCCAGCCACTACAACAGCCCCGGCCATCCTACCATCTATATGCTCGACGCCGAACGAGACGCAACCGAGCTTGATCTGGCGCGCAAGGTTGCTGCCAGCGGCGCGCCCACGCTCTGCATCTGCCGCGGCTTGCAAGTCTTGAATGTCGCGCTGGGTGGAACCTTGGTCGAGCATCTGCCCGATGCAGTAGATGGCACAATTGTCCATCGCCAGGAACCGGACGAACCTACCGCCCACACCCTAACCATTTTGCCGGAGACGCAGCTCGCTGCCATGCTCCAATCGGGGCCGATTCACGGCATCTCTTGGCATCACCAAGCAATCCGCAAGGTAGCGTCTAGCCTCACCATTGCGGCTCAGGCTGACGATGGCACGATTGAAGCAGTCGAAGCCCCCGATCACCCCTGGCTCATTGCCGTCCAGTGGCATCCGGAGATGAGCGCGGCCAGCGATCCTCGCCAGCAGCAACTCTTTGACGCCTTTATCGCTGCTGTCCAGTGCATTCGCCAAGAACGGAAGCGCACCCCCACCTAGAGAGCATTATGTCCTATACCAATCAGGTCACCTGGCTACCCAATCAAGGCTGGGACTCCCGGATCCACATTGCCGCCAACGGCGACTTGGTCAATGTCTTTGTGGTCATCACCCAGCGCTATGTCGTGCTCGTGGATACTCTGCTCAACGCCACTACGGCGCAAGCCCTGGTGGACTTTGCCCAGCCCCACTTAACTGGTCGCCAGCTACTGGTTATCAACACCCACGCTGACTGGGATCACGCGTGGGGCAACCAGCTCTTCGCCGGGCTAGATGCCTCCTGCCCAGCCCCCATCATTGCCCATGCGGCCTGTGCTGCCCGCTTCGATCTGCCCGAAACGCATCTCTTGCTACAGCAGTTCCAGCGTGAGCAGCCCGCTATCTTTGGCGATGTAATTTTGACCAAGCCCACGTTGACCTATACAGGCAAGCTCACCATTGATGGCGGCGACCTAACCCTTCACCTCTTCCACACCCCCGGCCATACCGCCGATCATGTCGCCATTTATATTCCAGAGATCAGCACTCTTTTCGCTGGGGATGCCGCCGAACTTCCTTTTCCCTTTGCCGAAGGTGCGACAACGCTCCCCGACTTGCGTGCTTCGTTGGCGAGCTTGGACGACATCAGCGCAAATACAGTGCTGTACTGCCACGCCCCACCCACCATCGGCCCCCAACTCATCCGGAACAACCGTGCCTATTTCGATGCGCTAGAAGCAGCCAGCCGCGCCGCCCTCGCACGCGGCCTCGACCCGGCGCAGATCCTCGATGCAGAGTTGGCTGTGGCAGTAGGTTGTGACTATGCCGCGGTCACACCAACAGGTGGCGCGTGGGACGATGTCTCTCCTGCCAACCGCACAGAGGGACATGCCCAGCAACTGCGCATGATGCTCACTTGGGTAGCACAAAACAGCGCCTCCCTTCCTTGAAGCCACCCGGAGGGTTCCCGGCGGCGACCTCGCTAATTGCCCGGCAAGATCAATGCCAAACGACTTATCCGCACCTGCTCAGGTGGTGCGGTAAAGGTCAAACGATCCACGCCCAGCGGCAATGTCACCGTAATCGTCGCCCCCGAGGGTGCGGCGGGCAACTTCCAACGATTACCATCCGGACTGCTGACCAAGGCATCTGCTGAACTCTGATACGCAATCTCCACTTGGGCACCGTGCGCCACATGACGCAAAAGCAACTCGGCAGGGCCATCACCTACTGTGCGATAGCGCGCATCATCCACCTCAACCAGTGGCCCCCAATGCAATGGCCCAAGTTCCAAATAGGGTTGGGGCGATATGGGCGATGTCACCGCATAGACAGTAATGCGCTCGTCAGCAAAGCTAGCTGTCACTCCTGCAAAGAGCGCATTTGCCAGGGCTTCGGTATATTCCCGTTCCTCGCCACCAGGCATCTTGTAGCGATCCAGCACCACAACATCCACGCCCAAGTCATTTAGCACTGTCATGCCGACCTGCACCGGGTCATCAGCCAGAATATCGGCTCCAAGATGCCGCCAATGCTGCAAGAGCGGGACGCGCTCGGTCATCGTGCGCGGGTCATCCCGGCTGATATAGGCCACTGTTAATGGGCGGTGGTGTACCGTCTGGTAGAGCAAATAACCAGGACGGTCATAATTCATAGGCAGATTCAGCACAGCACCGCTCCCCGGCTCTTGCGCCAGCGTCGCATAATAGGCAGGCGTATCGGGCGGACTCATCGGATAGGGTGCTACCCAAAATTCGCCCAACACCACAGCGAGAACCGCTGCTGCGCTCAACACGCCCACGGAAGGGCGCAACCGCTTGAGCCACCACGCTAACCCCATCCCTGCCAGCACTGCCACACACAACTGCACCACAATCGCAAAGCGGCTGACGCTGCGGCTGATGCGCATAAAAGGCACGAGCTGGTTGACCAGAGCATAAAGTGACCACTCCTGCACAAGCGTTCCCTCAGCAGGAATGTCATTCGATGTAATGGTGAACAAGTGCGGTCGCGGCCCCAGGGCCAGCAATACAAAGCAGAGAGCAGCCAGCCCCCATAACGCCGCTCGCCGCCGCACTGCCGCCACCGCGACCAATGCCAACCCCAACGCCGCATAACCCACGGCAATGGTACGTTCGCTGACAGGTGCAATCTGGTTGCCCCACCAGGTAAAGCTGTCGGGACGAAACAAGGTGTGCATCCGGTTTGGAATCAAGAAGTCCATCAGCGTCGCACTGAGGATATAGAGGTCGCTGGCTGGACGCACCATAAAGCTGTATTGGACAGCCTCAGAGACCATCGGCACCAACACCGGAGCTAGCAGGACAGCAAAGAGAACTCCCCCGACCGCTGCTGGACCCACGGTCCCCATCCCCACTTGCCAGCGCCACTCGCGCCGCCATAGAGCGCGCAGCCATCCCCAGCCAATCACGACAGCAGTCAAGAGAAAGAGGTAGAGCACAAAATACCAGTCACAAAGCCCTGCTAGTGTCAGGTAGAGACCTGCCAGCAGCCCCTCTCGCAGCCAAGGCTTGCCCATGCGCGCACGCGCCATGCCCCGCAGTAGTGCTAGCACATAAAAAGGCAACCACTGCAACGCCATCACCTGCATATGACCCAACAAATGCGCCATATGCACGGGTGCAAAGGTAAAAATCGCACCCGCGACAAACGCCGCTAGCTGGATCGCCCAGGCTCGTTGTCTATCGTCCAGTACGGACTCGCGCCCGTCATCCCGTAGGGGTCTCTCTGCCGCCAATACCTCAGAGAGATTCCTCCTTGCAGACTCGTCGGAATGACGGCTGTATGGCCTGTACCCAATCACCCACAGCGTCAACAAGTACGTGCCATAGCCTGCCAACACCCAGCTAATCAATACCACCATGTTATAGGCTGCGATCAACCCGGCAACGAGTTGCACAGGCAGCGTGACCAGCCCATTAAAGGGGTTGAGCGTGTGGAAATAGAGACCGACGCCCGTAGGGTAATAAAGTAAATCGGTCGTGTAGGGAGATTGGTTGCGCTCGACCAACGCCAGCTTTACCCACCAGAGATTCCAATAGTTCTGCCAGCCATCAAACGAGTCACCAGGAATGGCTGTCGTGAACTGGAGAGCCAAGGGCCAGGTCATAACGAGGGTCAACAACAGATAGGCCAACAAAACCGCGCCATGATCCCATCCCAGCTTGGGATGGTGCATGGCGCGGTCTTTGCACGAAGCAGAAACAGAGATCATACCTGCGACAAGTTCGCTGGTAACTTAGGCCACGGAGTCGCCCACGGCCAATTTCGCTGCTTGCAACAAATTCGCCATCAGCATTGCATTGGTCATCGGGCCAGTACCACCGGGCACAGGGGTCAACATGGAGGCGACTTCTGCTACACTGGCTTGCTCGCAATCTCCCTTCAAGCCTTCATCGGTATAATTAGTGCCAAAATCTACCCTACAGCACCAGGCTTGATCCACGTTCCTTTCACCATCTCGGCGCGGCCTACGGCTACACAAAGAATATCCGCCGAGCGACAAAGCCCCGGCAAATCGGCAGTACGACTGTGGGCAATGGTGACAGTGCAGTTGCGATGGAGCAGCAGCAATGCCATTGGCTTACCCACAATGTCCGAACGCCCAACCACCACCGCATTCTTCCCCTGCAACGCCACGCCTGCCTGTTCCAGCAGCAAAAGAGCACCGGCTGGGGTGGCAGGAACAATAAAGGGCGGGCGATTTGCCAGCAAGCGGCCCGCGTTCACAGGGTGTACCCCATCCACATCTTTGAGCGGGTCAATCAAGTCAATTAACGCATCAAGTTGCAAGCCTGCCGGAACTGGTTCCAAAATCATGACGCCGTGAACCTGGCGCTCCTCACTCAGGCGGCGCACCAAGGCAGCGGCTTCCTCCTGGCTTACCGAGGCATCCAACACATGGGGCTGGTAGACCATGCCCACGCTCTTGCAATTCTTGCCAATCGCCCGCGCATAACCCGCAGCGGCATCGTCCTCACCGATTTGCACAACGGCCAATGTCGGCGCAACTCCATATTGACGACGAAAGAGTTCGGCCTCCTCTTTAATACGCGCTTTGAGAGTCTTTGATAACGCATTGCCATCCAGCAGTTGTGCAGTCATAGCTCGATCTCCAAAACCTGCTGGCAGGCCATTTTGCCCCGAATCGACGCGGTCGCAGCAGCGCCGAGCAGATCGTTGCGGGCAGTGGTGTATGATTTAACAAATTGTTCGTCTTTAATGAATTTCAAATTGATATTAACGTTGACAATTGAAGCACGCAGCGCGGCCTCGGCAAGATAGAGCGCCACCGCCGCATCGCTAACAACATTAGGATTGCCCTTTGCCGCCACGGGACTCACCAACTTCATGACCTCCAGCGCAGCTTCCGCCGCAACAAAAGGAACGCGCGCCGCTTCCTTAAGGGCGGCTTGCAATGCTTCTGTGCGTGCGGCCTTCTCACTATCGCTCTCCTTGGGCATCGCATAGCAGGCAGAGACGCCATTAAAAGCCGCCACGTCCTCATCGGCTAGCGCCAATAGCTTAAGCCGCAATGCCTCGGCTTGTGCCAAATAGCCGCGCATTTCCTCATGCACATCTGCATACTTTTTGGCCCCCAGCGTAAAGTTTGCCACCATGCACAGAAGCGCAGCCGCCTGGCTGCCAGTGAGCGCAGCAGCTCCGCCCCCTCCAGGAGTTGGTTGTTTGGCTGCCAACGCATCTAAAAAGTTGGCAATGGTCATTTCACCGGTCTTCATAAGTCCCTTTCCTCGTTGCAAACCCTACTGCAAGCGTCTCACGCGCCCATCATAGCATAGCTCCTTCTCCACCCCCGAACCAACGAGCATCTGAGAGCCTGCCTAATGGTCAATTAACATCAAGTGCCCTGCCCCGTTTTATCCCTGCACCCGACGGAGGCAGTGTGGGATCTGTGAGCAATCCTTCGTTCATGGGCTCTCTGCTTGGTTTTGCCATCTGGCTTGTGCTACACTCGGTCTATGCATTCACGTCGCTTTGCCTCTATCTCGCTTCTTGTGCTACTCGTGCTCCTGCTGGCAGGTTGTGCTATTGTCGGGCAGGAGCGTCCGACCTTGCGGCTGACGCCGCCACCACTTGCTTCCGTAGTCGTACGAGTTGGGCCGGAGGGCAGCGCGCCCACATCGCCACTCACGATAACGGACGATCTATCTGAGAC